>DASTON010000128.1:0-4053 GCA_035762525.1 Planctomycetota bacterium
CGAAACGGCCCGGTCGTGCGCGAAGTTCCGGATGTATATCGCGGGCCACGTTCACAACTACGAGCGATTCCTCATTCACGGCACCCCCTTCGTCGTCTCCGGGGGCGGAGGCGCGCCGCAGACCGCCGTCCACATCTCGAAAGTCCGCACGGAACCGACGTTCGTCGGACCGGAAATCCGGCCCTTCCACTACCTGCTCCTGACGATCGGCGCCGCGGGCGCGACTCTTGATACGATGATGCTCCAGGACGACGACAGCTGGAAGAGCGGAGACCGTTTCGAAATCAAATGGTGATCCCGACAGCCTTCCCACGGAGGGATCATCCCGCCGTAGCCGAACCCAACATCCGGCGTAGGCGGATGACCCCCGTCGACGACCTGCGGACAAACCTCTCGCCTCGCGAAGCGATCGCCGTTCAAAGGCGGCTGAGAGATCTCGTCGAACGCGCCGACCGCCTCGGCGCCGTCCGCCGCATCGCCGGGATCGACGTCAGCGTCCGGGACAACCGCTCGCGGGCCGCGATCGTCGTCCTGGATCCTGATCTCGAGATCCTCGAGTCGCACACGGCGGAGACGCCCGCGACGTTTCCATATGTGCCGGGCCTCCTCGCTTTCCGGGAACTGCCCGCGATCGCCAAGGCGTTTCGAATGCTGAAGCGGCCGCCCGATCTCGTCGTCGTCGACGGTCATGGCTACGCCCATCCCCGGCGATTCGGAATCGCCTGCCATGTCGGCGTCGCGTTCGGGATTCCGTCGATCGGATGCGGTAAGTCGCTCTTCGTGGGCGAGCACGCCCCCCCCGGCAACGCGCGCAGCTCGTGGACGGATCTCGTCCACCGCGGCGAAACGATTGGCGCCGCGGTGCGCACGCGCGATGGCGTGCGTCCCCTCTACGTTTCGATAGGCCACCGCGTCTCGCTCGAGACCGCGATCCGCTGGATCCTCCGGCTCGCGCCCCGGTACCGGCTGCCCGAGCCGATCCGCGCGGCCGACACGCTCGCCGGAGTCGGATAATGCTGCGCAACTGGAAATCCAGGCGCGCCTTCGAGCGCGCGCTCGAACTCGAAAGCGAGGGACGCTTCGCCGAGGCGCGCGACGCCTTTCTCGCCGTGGCCGCGGAGCTGCCGGGCACGAAGGGGGCCCTGGCGCTCGCCCGCGCCGGATCGTGCTCGACCTGGCTCGGCGAGTTCGCCGTCGCGCGCAAGCACTTCCAGGCCGCGCGCGACGCGGATCCCGGGAGCGCCGACCACTGGCTGAACTACGGAAACGCCTGCCAGCGGCTCGGCGACGGCATCGGCGCGGACGAAGCCTACGTCGAGGCGCTGAAGCGCGCGCCCGACCGCCCCGACATCCTCTACTACCAGTCCGTCTACTACGCGGACAAGCTGACGCGCGGAGGGCTCGAAGGGTCCCGCCGCGCGTTCCGCAAGCTGGCCGAGGCGCTCGAAACGCCGGGAGGTCCGGCCCGCATGGGGGAACTCGGATTCCCCTGGGAGCTGCCGCTCGCCTTCATCCGGAACCTGGCGCTCGAGAAGGAGCTGGTCGACGACGGTCTCGCGGCGCTCACCGAATTCGTGGATCGGGCTCCCGCCAACGAATCGACGGCCTGGATCCGTCCGGCGGCGCTCAATCACCGCGGTCTGCTGCTGGCCAACGCGGGCCGGTACGACGAAGCCGCTCGCGACTACGAAACGTCCCTGGGCATCGTCCCCGCGGATCACGTCACCTACAACCTCGGAATGGTCGAGATGCGCCGCCACCGGTGGGACGCGGCGCGCAAGGCGCTCATGGAGTACTCGCGCCGCCGGCCGACGTCGCCGGTGACGACGTTCGGACTCGCCCTGCTGGCGGAAACAAAGGGCGACGCCAAGGAAGCGGCGCGGCTCTACCCGTTTTTCCTGGAGCGCCAGGCGAAGACTCCGGCGCCGCCGACCGAACTCATGACGCTCGACGTGCCGCGCTCGTGGGTGAGCCGGGCCAAGGGATTCCTGGAAGCGCTGAAGAGGCCGTCCGAAGGCGGGTATTTCGAGGTCGAGTAGAGCCTATTTCAACGACAGATTGGGCTTCACCGCGCCCGGATCCGCGGGCATGGCTTCAGCGTCGTCAAGAAGGCCCGGGATCAATCGCAAGTCCACGTTCCCCCCGCTGATGACCGCCACCGCCGCTCCCTTCGGAAGCTTGAGCTTCCCCGACAGGATCGCGGCCGTCGTCGCCGCGCCCGACGGTTCCACGATCAGCTTTTCCTTGTAGATCAGGTGGCGCGTCGCGGAGAGGATCTCCTCGTCGGTGACCAGCACGACGTCGTCCACGTACTTGCGCACATGCTCGAACGTGATCTCGCTCGCCCGCACCGGCTTCAATCCGTCCGCGACCGTGTTCGTGCCCGGGAGCGTGACGAGCTGGCCCTGCTTCAGCGATTCCGACATCTTCGGCGCGCCCGCCGGCTCGGCGCCGAACACTTTGACCTTGGGCTTAAGCGACTTCACCGCCGTGGCGACGCCGCTCGAGAGGCCCCCGCCGCCGATCGGCACGACGACCGCCTTCACGTCCTTGAGCTGCTCGACGATCTCGAGGCCGATCGTCCCCTGCCCCGCGATGATGAGCTCGTCGTCGAACGGCCGGACGAGCGTCCTCCCCTGCTCCGCCGCGATCGCCTCGGCGCGCGCCTTGATCTCCTCGCTCGACTTTCCGCCGAAGACGACCTCCGCGCCGTAGGACTTCGTTCCTTCGATCTTGTGCGGCATCGACTGGTCGAGCATGACGATCGTCGTCGGGATGCCGAAGACCTGGCCCGCGAGCGCCACGCCCTGCGCGTGGTTGCCGCTCGAGTACGCGACGACGCCGCGCTTCCGGACCGCGGGCGGGAGCGACGCGATCTTGTTGTACGCGCCGCGCAGCTTGAACGAGCCCGACCGCTGGAGGTTTTCGCACTTGAGCCACGTGTCGGGCCGGCCGACCTTCAGGGGCAGGAGCGGCGTGCGGAGGACGACTCCCTCGAGCCGCTTCCGCGCGCGCCGGATGTCCGCGAGGGTGATCACCGACGAAGTATATACTGAGGTCCTAGATGACGTCCGTAGTGGTTCTCATCCTGGCCGCGGCGATGCCGCAAGATCAGGACGGCGAGCGCCTCCGCCGTTTCGAGAACTCCTTCAAGAAATCGGATTCGTCCAGCTCCTCCAAGCCGAAGAAGGAGAAGTCCGACTGGCCGCAGGAGGATGACGACGACGATTCCTGGGACGTCATCGACGTCATCCTGGACGGCGTGTTCGGCTATCCCTTTCGCGACTTCAACCTGAGGTTCGACGACTATCCGTACGCGCACGGCCGGAGGTACTTCCTGGGCCCCCGCCCGCGGGACGTTGACAAGTCCCATGCCTCCCACGACAAGGAAATCGCCTTTGAGGCGGGCCTGGAATTTGGCCGGGTGGAGCACGATCTGACCTACTTGGGAATTCGCGGGGGGATGCGGGTCCCCTCCGGATGCGACATCTCCTTCGACTTGTCCCAATACCGCGAGGACGTGGACGGCGGCACGGACCGGCTGACCTTCCACCAGTATCACCTCAACATCGGCGGGAGAGGATGGGAGCTGGGGCGGTCCTACCAGTTCTCCGGCGGCTTCGGCGTCGGCTTTCTCAACGGCGACGGGGGCGTCTCCGACGCCGGCTTCTCCATCAGGGCCGCGCTGCTGCTCTACCCCAAGGAACCTTTCAGCCTTCGATTCTCGGCGTCGATCACGTTCTTCGAGCACGCGGCGCTGAACGACTTCCGGGGAGAAGTCGGATTCCACATCGGCCGTTTCGCCCTCCTGGGCGGCGTGCGATCGCTCATCAGTTCCGAGGAGGGAGGCGACCTCACCGGACCCACCCTTGGGGTGATGGTCTTCTTCTAACGTCGGTCGCGGAGGTCATCGAGCAGCAGCAGGATGAAGGTGACGAACGGGCCGCCGAGCAGGGAGAGCAGTCCCCAGATCAACCCGCTGCGGTGCTTGGATTGGGCGAGCCCCGCGTTGATCAGGGCGAGCGTCCCCCATCCGACGTAGTATTCGCGGCT
>DASTON010000129.1:0-5568 GCA_035762525.1 Planctomycetota bacterium
GGCTGCTGGTGCATGTTCTGGAAGAAGCCGCGCTCCGAATTCGAGCGGGGGAAGGGCGAGGGGAACCGCCGGTCGCTGCGAACGAGCGTGAAGCGCGGCGACGTGCCGGGCCTGATCGCCTACGACGGCGGCGTTCCGGTCGGGTGGTGCGCCGTGGAGCCGAGGGAGCGCTTCCCGGGCCTCGCCCGCTCCCGGGTCCTCGCGCCGGTGGACGAGGCGCCCGTCTGGTCGGTGCCCTGCTTCTTCGTCGCGCGCGGGTGGCGCCGCAAGGGCGTCACGGTGGCGCTCCTCCAGGCGGCGGCGACTCACGCGGCGTCCTTCGGGGCGAAGCTCCTCGAGGGGTATCCGATCGCGCCGAAGCAGGGGAAGGTGGCCGACGCGTTCGCCTGGACGGGAATCGTCGGGGCGTTCGAGAAGGCGGCGTTCGAGGAGGTCGCGCGGCGCTCGCCGACGCGGCCGATCATGCGCCGGCGGCTCGCCGGGATTCGCGGGGGAAGCCGTGGGGCGTCCCGCGGCCCGCGCCGCGCCCGCTAGAGGCGGATCCGCTCCTCCGGCTGCGCCTCGCTGTCGTGGCGCTGGAACTCGCCCGGGTCGGGCGCCGGACGCTCCATCCCGGTATGCACGTTGCAGAAGCCGGTCGGCTCGCTCCCGTCGCGGAAGAGTTCGATCTCGGTCTCGAGGCAGGAGGGATTCGCCAGGAGCCCCGTCTGCGCGCAGATCTGCCGCGTGACCACGCCGCTCGGAACGGGGAACTCGGCCGTCGGTTTCCCCTTCGACGCGGCCTCGATCACGTCCACCCAGATCGGCAGCGCCGCCGAAGCGCCGGTCATGGCGGGCCCGATCTTCCGCTTCTTGTCGAAGCCGACCCAGACCCCCGCCACCACGTCGGGCGTGTAGCCGATGAACCAGGCGTCGGTGTAGTCGTCGGTGGTTCCGGTCTTTCCCGCGGCCGGCACGGTGAGGCCGAGCGCCCCGGCCGCCGCCGCGGTTCCGTTCTCCATCACGCTCTCGAGCATGTTGGTCAGCGTGAGGGCCGTCTCCGGGCTGAGCGCCTCCTCCGACGTCACGCGCGACTGCTCCAGGACCTTTCCGTTCTTGTCCTCGACCTTGAGCACGTAGATCGGCGTCACCCGCACGCCCTGGTTCGCGAAGACGCCGTACGCGGAGGTCAGCTCGAGCAGGTTCACCTCGGACGTGCCGAGCGCGAGCGAGAGATCCTGCACGATGCGGCTCCGGATCCCCATGCGGCGCGCGTACGACCCGACGATGGGCGTTCCCAGCTTCTGCAAGAGCTTCGCCGCCGGCACGTTCAGCGACTTGGCGAGCGCCTGGCGGAGCGTCACCGGCCCGCGGAACTTGTGGTCGTAGTTCTGCGGCGACCACTCCATCCCGTTGCCGGCGCGGAAGGAGACGGGCGTGTCGAGGATCATCTCGGTCGGCGTGTAGCCGTTGTCGATGGCCGCCGCGTAGATGAAGGGCTTGAAGGCCGACCCCGGCTGCCGCGACGCCTGCACCGCGCGGTTGAAGTTCGACTCGTTGAAGTCGCGCCCGCCGACGAGGGCGCGGATGTGGCCGTTCTTCGGGTCGAGGACGAGCGCCGCGCCCTGGAGGTACTCGGTCTGCGGCCGTTCCTTCACGCCCGCCTTGGCCGCCTCGGCCAGGATGGTGGCCCGCGTCTTCTTGTACTGGTTCCGGGCCTCGAGCGCGATCAGGCGCTTTTCCAGCGACTCCTCGGTCGCGTGCTGGAGGTCGATGTCGATCGTCGTGTAGACGCGCATGCCGCCCTCGTAGAGCTGGTTCGAGCCGTAGCGCTCGTCCAGGTACTGGCGGACCATCTCCATGAAGTAGGGCGCCTGACGCGAGTCGTAGCGCGTCTTCGTGACGCCGAGCGGCGCCTCGCTGGCGTTCTCGTACTGCGCGCGCGAGATCCGCTTGTTCTCCAGCATCGAGGCCAGCACCAGGTTGCGGCGCTTCAGCGCGCGCTCCGGGTCGCGCCGCGGCGAGTAGTCGCGCGGGTTCCGCGGCAGCCCCGCGAGGAGCGCCGACTCCGGAAGCGTGAGGTCGCCGACCGGCTTCCCGAAGAAGACCTTCGACGCGGCGTCGAGGCCGTAGGCGCCTTCGCCGAAGTAGATCTGGTTCAGGTACATCTCGAGGATCTCGTCCTTCGTGTAGGTCTGCTCGATCCGGACCGCGAGGACGGCCTCCTTGATCTTCCGCGTGATCGTCCGCTCGTGCGTGAGGAAGAGATTGCGGGCGAGCTGCTGCGTGATCGTGCTTCCGCCCTGCTCGATCCGCCCGGCCGCGATGTCGTTCACCAGCGCGCCGAGCACGCGGACGGGATCGATGCCCCAGTGGCTGTAGAAGCGGCGGTCCTCGATGGAGAGGATGGCGTCCACCATCGACTTGGGGATCTGCCGGAGCGGAATGAGGCTCCGGTTCTCCTTGTAGAACTCGTGCACCAGGCGGCCGTTGATGTCGTACACCATCGTCTTCACCGGCGGCGCGATCGTCTGCAGGCCCGCCGGCGACGGGAGGTCCTTCTGCAGCCAGTTGGCCACGCCCACGCCCACCCCGACCGTGCCGCAGAGAACGACGATCAGAACCGCGACGGTGACTTGAAGGGTCCGCTGCCAGCGTGCGCTCACGCGAGTACCTCGGTTCGGGACGGGGGCCGGCGGTCGATCGCGCGGCCCGGTGGCTCGTCGAGTACGCTAGGTAAGGGCTCCGGGAGGGTCAAGCGGCAATTGGCGCTGCGCCGCCGACCTGCTAGAGTTCGCGCCCGATGAGCGATTCGAAGAACGACGCCGCCCTGCGGGCCGAAGTCGCGCGGCACCTCCAGGCGATCCGCGCCGGCACGGAGGAGATCCTCCCCGAGGTGGAGTTCGTCCGCAAGCTCGAGCGGTCGATCGCCACGCGCACGCCGCTCCGCGTGAAACAGGGATTCGATCCCACGGCGCCCGACATCCACCTCGGGCACACCATCGGCCTTCGCAAGCTGCGCGCCTTCCAGGATCTGGGGCACCAGGTCGTCCTCATCGTCGGAAGCTACACGGCGCTCGTGGGCGATCCGAGCGGCCGATCGGCCACGCGCCCGCGCCTCACCGAGGAGGAAGTCCGCGCGAACGCGGAGACCTACCTCGCCCAGTTCTTCAAGGTCGTGGACCGCGAGAAGACCGAGGTCCGCTGGAACGGCGAGTGGTTCTCGACGATGAAATTCACCGAGATCCTCCACCTGGCGTCGCAATTCACCGTCGCGCGCATGCTGGAGCGCGACGACTTCGAGAAGCGCTACCGCGCCGGCGAGCCGATCAGCGTCCATGAATTCCTCTACCCCCTGATGCAGGCCTACGACTCGGTCGTGATCCGCTCCGACGTCGAGATCGGCGCCACCGAGCAGAAGTTCAATCTCCTCGCCGGCCGCGACATCCAGGTCGCGTACGGCCAGGAACCGCAGGTGATCCTCACGCTCCCCGTGCTCGAGGGCCTCGACGGGGTGCGCCGCATGAGCAAGAGCCTCGGCAACTACATCGGCGTCGCCGAGCCCCCGGCCGAGATCTTCGGCAAGACGATGAGCATCCCCGACCGCCTCATCGTCCGGTACTTCCGGCTGGCGACGGACGCCACGCCCGACGAATGCGACGCCGCCGCGCGCGAGCTCGAGACGCAGGGCGTGAATCCGATGACATGGAAGAAGTCGCTCGCGCATCGCCTCGTCCGCATGTACCACGGGGCGGACGCCGCCGACCGTGCGCGCGATGAATTCGAGAAGCAATTTTCACACCGTGAAGCGCCGAGCGAAATGCCCGTCGCCCGCGTCGCGCCGGGCAAATTCCGCGCTCGGTCGCTGATGATGCGGGCCTTCCCCGATCAGTACACCGGAAGCGCCGCCGGTGCGCTCTTCAAGCAGGGCGCGGTACACGTGAATGGGGCGCGCGTTAGCGATCCGGCCGCCGAATTGACGCTCGAGGCGGGCGACGGGGCCGCCCTGGTCTTCAAGGTGGGCCGGAAGTACGCGAAGGTCGTCGGAACGCCCGGGGCGGCACCCGCGGAATAGGGCACCTGGGGGCGCGAAACGCACGATTTCGAGCCCCGGAAGCACGGTTTGGTCCACCCCCGCGCCGGCCCCGGCGATCCAATTTCGAACAAAATCGCAACTTATTGTGAAATTGTCAGTTGCTGGGGTTGACAATTCCCTCGGGGGCGCCTATCTTACTCCTTGCGACCGGTGGGAAGCCTCAACCGCAGTCCTACCAGTTGCCGCTAGGTCTGGCCGTCGCTTCCAAGGCGGACGGCCCCCTGTCTCGCAGCAAAAAACATCATTGACAGGCTGCGTCTCAGAGCGGTAACTTCGCGGTTCGCCCCTTTCCGGGGCAACTCGCGCAAGTCGCGCGTCAGCTCTTTGAAAATCGAATAGCGCACGTTTGTGACGTGGAGCCCTAGAGGATCCCATCTCGGCCTTCGGGTCGAGAAGATCTCTTGTCAAACGGCGAGGTCCACAGGGCCTCGTTTTGGTGTGATTTAAAAAACCACGGAGAGTTTGATCCTGGCTCAGAACGAACGTTGGCGGCGTGGATTAGGCATGCAAGTCGAACGCGAAAGGGTAGCAATACCCGAGTAAAGTGGCGAACGGGTGAGTAACGCGTAGGGAACCTGCCTTCGAGAGGGGGATAACACTCCTAACGGGGTGCTAATACCGCATGACACTGCGAGGTCGCATGGCCTTGCAGTCAAAGGTGGCCTCTGTTTACAAGCTACCACTCGAAGATGGTCCTGCGTCCCATTAGCTAGTTGGCGGGGTAACGGCCCACCAAGGCGACGATGGGTAGCCGATCTGAGAGGATGACCGGCCACACTGGGACTGAGATACGGCCCAGACTCCTACGGGAGGCAGCAGTCGAGAGGCTTCGGCAATGGGGGAAACCCTGACCGAGCGACGCCGCGTGGAGGATGAAGGCCTTTGGGTTGTAAACTCCTGTCATGAGGGAAGAAACGTCACCGTTCGAATAGGGCGGTGATTTGACGGTACCTCAAGAGGAAGCTCCGGCTAACTCCGTGCCAGCAGCCGCGGTAATACGGGGGGAGCAAACGTTGTTCGGAATCACTGGGCGTAAAGGGCGCGTAGGCGGCTTCGTAAGTGGGGTGTTAAATCCCCCGGCTCAACCGGGGAATCGCACCTCATACTGCGGAGCTTGAGTATAGCAGAGGAGACTGGAATTCCCGGTGTAGCGGTGAAATGCGTAGATATCGGGAGGAACACCAGTGGCGAAGGCGAGTCTCTGGGCTAATACTGACGCTGAGGCGCGAAAGCCAGGGGAGCAAACGGGATTAGATACCCCGGTTGTCCTGGCCGTAAACGGTGAGCACTAGGTGTTGGAGGCATCGACCCCTCCAGTGCCGCAGCTAACGCATTAAGTGCCCCGCCTGGGGAGTACGGCCGCAAGGTTGAAACTCAAAGGAATTGACGGGGGCCCGCACAAGCGGTGGAGCATGTGGTTTAATTCGACGCAACGCGAAGAACCTTACCCAGGCTTGACATGCACGGGACCGGTGTTGAAAGACACCTTCCCT
>DASTON010000130.1:0-5752 GCA_035762525.1 Planctomycetota bacterium
GCGGTGCTACCGTTACACTACGCCCCAGCGAAGAGGCGGCCTTCCGGCCTGGAGTGAAACGGCCCGTATTCTAGCGAGCGAGCCCCCGAAAACAAGCCGCGGGGCGGGTGTGCGGTCGCCTAGTCGTCGTCGCCGTCGTCCTCGTCGTCATCATCGTCGTCGTCGTCTTCCTGCTCGACTTCGGTGATGGCGCCGGTCGTTCCGTCGATTTCGACTTCCCAGATCTTGCCGTTGGAGAGGATCTTCACCTCGATCATGGCCTTGCCGTTCTCGAGCTCGACCTCGGCGTTCAGCGCCTGGCCGTCGACCTTCGCGAGCGCGGTCTCGATGGCCTTGCTCAACGACACCTTGAGAGCCGGGGCGACCGTGGCGAGCGACGAGTCCTGCCGCTTGTGGATGACCTTCACCTCGACGTTCTCCTGTTTCTCCGGAGCCTGCGACGCCATGGGATGAACCGTGTGCGACCGGATGCATCCCGCGAGGCCGGCCAGCAGGAAGACGGCAATGGCGGAGCGCTTCATATCCCGTTCTCCAATCGTTGGACGAAGTATACCCGGTCTTCAATCGCGAAGCTTGTAAACCGATCCACCGTTATCCTGAAACGAGGGGATCAGCCCCGCCTCCTCGGCCACCGGCCGGCGCAGCGGACGGAGGACCAGCCACTTCGACTCGAACGCCCGCGCCAGCTCCGCGGGATCGAGCGGCTTCCGGCCCCATTTCACATCCTCCAGGAGCCTGAGCCGCTCCGGACTCCTCACGTAGAGGAACATCGGATCGAGCCCGACCAGGTAGCGATGCGAGGGGTCGTAGTAGAACAGCTGCGGGAAGTCGCCCCAATCGAGGTGGATCACCTTTTCGCCCGGCGGAATGTTCGACTTCATCCACCGGGCCGCGCCCGCGAGATCGGGACCCGGGTACGTGCGCAGGGCCGTCGTCGTGTCCCACACCGACCGCGCGCACAAGGCGATCGCCAACAGCCCCGCCACGTTCGCGATGAGAAAGCGGCGGGTGGACTTCGCCCACAGGTCGCCGGTTATCGAGGCCGCCGCGAGAAGCGCCAATGGCGCGAAGTACTCCACGAACCGGCCCGACACGAGGTACATCACGAAGCCGCCGAGCATGAACGCGATGAGACGCCGCGTCCGCGAGCCCACGTCCGCGCCTCGATAGGCGGCCGCGAGGAACGTCGCGAGGAAACAGACGAGCACGAGCGTGGACGAGACGACCAGCGACCGCGGCGACACGGACTCGAACTCCCGCCCGAGCCGCACGACCGGATCGCCCCCCAAGTCCCACGCGCGCGCCACGATCTCCACGTTCATCACCCACCACAGGCGGAGATCGTTCGGGAAGTAGGGATGGATGACGAGCCCCGCCGCGACGCCCCCCGCGGCCCACGCGAGCCCGCGCCATTCGAACCGGCGCTCATCTCCAAAACGTGCGAGGGCGTCGATCACCGCGAAGACGATCAGGAGATGGGGCGCCGTGTAGGTCCACGAGTAGATGAACCCGATGATCGCGACGGCGCGCCATCGCGAGTTCAGCAGGAAGTGGATGCCCAGGAGGAGGAGGATCACCGAGAGGATCGCGGGCCGGACCTCCTGCATCCGGAAGAGGAAGTGATTGCCCAGGGCGGGGACCAGGAGCACCCAGAACCACGCGAAGCGGATTCCATTTCGGGAGAGGACCCAGGCCAGCGTCGCCAGCAGGCCGATTCCCATCAGCCAGGCGGCGATCTTGGCGCCGCCCGCGGGATCGTCGCCCCGGCAGAAGGGCGCGAGCAGGACGTGGAACAGGAATTCCTTGTCGGAGAACGCGTCGCGCCAGACGCTCTCCTGCGTCCAGGCGAACTCGCGCGACAGGCCCCGCTCCGGTAGCAGCTGCGAATAGCGGGCGTGATAAAGGCTGTCGCGGTCGACGAGCTCCGGCGTGCTCCACTGCAGCCACGCGAAGACGAGCGCGCCCCAGGCGACCGCCGCCCCGAGCGCCGCCCGGCGGGCCACCTACTTTCCCTCGGCCGCTTTCTGCCGTTGCTCCCGCGTCTTCGTGGCCATGGTCTGCGAGAGCTCGACGGTCTCGGGGTCCTTCTCCTTGAAGTCCCTCACGATCGTCTCGTAGAGGGTGATCGCGTTGTCGAGGTCCTTCGCGCCCAGGTAGGCCGAGGCGAGCGAGAACATCATCTTGGGCAGCAGCTCGCTCTCCTTGTAGCGCTCGCACGCGTCCTTGAGGCCGTCGATCGCCTCTCCCCACCGCCGTTCCGAGCACGACGCCATCCCCAGCATCCACGCGGCGAGCGGACGCTTGCCCGACGTGTTGGCGGGATCCAGGTCCGCGATCCTCGAGCAGCATCCCCGGCCGGGGGAGTACCACTTCTTCTCGTAGTACTTGTCGAGCTGGGCGCACAGCAGCTTGAGCGCGCCCGCCTTGTCTCCCTTCCCCGTCATCAAGTCCGCGGCCGCCGCGAAGTACTTCGAGGACTCCGTCGAAAGATCCATCAACAGGTAAGCCTCGCCCATCGTCCGGTGCGCGGCCGCGTCGTTGGCATCCTTGGCCAGCGCGCTTCGGGCCGGAAGCACCTGGTCGAAGTAGGCCGGATGGATGTTCTGCAGCATCGGGCCGTAGACCTTCGGATTGAGGGGCGTGATCGCACAAAGCAGCTTCCCCTCGGGCTCGAAGATCAGCGTCATCGGCGGCATGGGCGACCCCTGGTCCTGCCACAGCTTGTTTTCGTCGTCGGTGCCCTCGGGATTCACCCGCACGCAGAGGTACTTGGCGAGCGCCGCCTGGACGGCCGCGTCGCCCAGCGTCTCCTTCTCGAATCTCAGGCACGCCTTGCGGTCCTTGGATTGGAAGACGAGAACGACCAGCTTCTTCGACGTCGCGGCTTCCTTGAGCGTCGCCTTCCAGTCCGTCTTCCAGGCGACTTCTTGGCGCGGGATCAACGTCGTCAGCAGGAAGAGGGCGGCAAGCTTCATGTTGGCTCCCATTAAAGTCGGGGCATTGTAACGTGCGGGCAAGGCCGCGAGTCATAATCGGGCCCATGCACGTTCCCGTCCTCCTGCAGGAAACTCTGGAAATCCTCCAGCCCCAGCCCGGGCAGCTCGTGGTCGACTGCACGGTCGGACTCGGCGGACACGCGCGGGAACTGCTGAAGCGGGTTTCTCCAGGCGGGACGCTGATCGGACTCGACCTCGACCCCCGCAACCTCGAGGAGGCGCGGCCCCGGCTCGAGGAGGCCGGCGGGACGTTCGAGCTCCACCACGCGAACTTCGCGGGCCTGCTCAAGGTGCTCGCGGGGCGGCGCGCCGACGCGGTCCTCGCCGATCTCGGCGTCTCCAGCCCGCACCTGGACGATCCCGCGCGCGGCTTCTCCCTGCGGCGGGCGGGGCCGCTCGACATGCGGATGGATCCGACCCGGGGGCCGACCGCCGCCGATCTCGTCAATCGCATGGGAGAGCGCGAGCTGGCGGACGCGATCTTCGAGTTGGGGGATGAGACCGACTCGCGGAAAATCGCGCGCCTGATCGTCGATCGCAGGCGGCGGGGAAGGATCGAGACCACGGACGCGCTGGCGGACCTCATCAGCGAGGCGAGGCGCTTCACGCGACGCCGCGCGGCGGGCGCCAAGCTGCACCCCGCGACGCGGACGTTCCAGGCGCTCCGGATCCTGGTCAACCGGGAGCTCGAGAATCTCGACGCTCTCCTCGCGGTCCTGCCGTCGTGCCTGAAACCCGGCGGCGTCGCCGCCCTCATCAGCTTTCACAGCGGCGAGGACCGCCGGGTGAAGCTCTCGTTCCGGGACGGCAAGGCGGCGGGACACTATTCGGAAGTCGGAAAACTGATCCGCACGGGCGATGAGGAAGCCCGGTTCAATCCCCGGGCCCGATCGGCCAAACTCCGTTGGGCCCGCTTGTGAAACAGCTCGGCTTCTTCGACGGGATGCGCTACCCGCTCCTCGGGCTGAAGCATCTTCTCGCGCACCGCGAGCTTTGGCCCTACGCGGTCAAGTCCCTGGTGGTGGGAATCATCCTGTTCGCGCTCCTCGCGGCCATCGCCGCGGCCTTCCTCCTGGGGTTTCCGTCCAAGCTCTTCTCCGACGGAATTGAAGTGAAGACCGTCTTCCTGGGCTGCTTCTCCTTGTTCCTGGGAGTGGCGGGAGGCATCGTCATCTTCGCCCTGATCGGCAACGTCGTGGCGGGACCCTATCTCGAGGCGATGACGGAGCGGATGATGGCGGACGCGGGCCGCCTGAAGGAAACGCCTCGCGGCTATTGGATGGCCTTCTGGGCGGGCGCGGGCAACCAGCTGGCCCGATTCGTGCTTTTTCTCGGCATGCAACTCGGGTTTTTTGGGGCTTACTTCACTCCCGCCGCCTTCTTCCATCCGCTCCTGGCCGCGGCGGGGTCGGTCTTCTTCGTCGCGATCGAGCACCTCGAGTATCCGCTCGAGGCTCGGAGCATCGCCTTCTTCGACCGCATCCACTGGGCGCTCAAGCGCGCGATGCCGGCGCTCGGCTTCGGCACGACGCTCTTCTTCGTGATGCCGGTGGCCGGATTTCTCCTGCTGCCGGCGGCCGTATGCGGTGGAGTGCTGCTGGAACAGCACTTGAGCGCCACGGAAGAAGCGAAAGAGGGAGGAGTCCTACGTCCCACGTCCGACGGCCGATGACCGAAGTCGAAGTCCGACGTCACGATCCAAAGCTTGAAGCTTGCAGCCTCTGGGCTTGGAGCTTGGTGCTTGAAGCCCCGCTGGGAGCTTGAAGCTTGGAGCCTCTGGGCTCGAAGCTCGGCGCTTGAAGCTCCGCTGGGAGCTTGAAGATTGCAGCCTCTGGGCTTGGAGCTTGGCGCTTGAAGCCCCGCTGGGAGCTGGAAGCTTGAGGCTGGGAGCTATCGCTAAGGCGGGGGTTCCTTCTTCCTGACGTCGTCCGCCTTCGGGGTATAGAGCGGATTAAGTTGCAGGACGGTATCCTCGTGCGCCTTGTCGGGGAATTGCTCCTCGATCGAGCCTGGGCCCGTCTTGGGAAGCATGGCTTTCTTGCACCGGGGGCAGGCCGGCGCGTCCTTGCCGTTCTCGATGATCGTCACGCCGCACGCGTGACAGAGGAAGACGGACATGGGGAGAATGCTACCAAAGACGATAAAACGCATCACGCATTACGAATCACGCATTACGGTAAGACAGTCATGAGCTGGTACAACCATCCCCGCGTTGTGGCCGCCGTCAACCTCCTGGGTGCGGCGGCTTTGGCGGCGGCCCCTTATGTGATGTTTCCCAAGCCGCCGGACGCTTCCTTTTTGCGCCTTTGGTACGGGTTCATCCTTCTGTTCTCGTTGTTCTGGATCTGGATGTTCATCGTGAACCCGCGCGTGTGGGCCGTCGTCAAGGACGGCCGCCTCTCCTGGAGGCGCGGATTGGTTTTTCCAAGCTCCGGCTCCGTGGATGTCGCCGACATCAAGTGCGTCCTGATTGAGACGGTGATCACGCCTCCGAACAGCGTCGGAGTCGGCAATGCGATCAACTACTACGTGGTGTTGAAGGACGAAACAAAGCTCAAAGCGTCCGAACAGGCCGTGACCTTTGACTGCCTTCAATCAATGCGTGAGGTGAATCCCCTGATCGAGAAGAGGGAGACGTCCGTCCCTCTCAATCCGCGCGCCCGAGAGGACCGCGAGTCACGCCCACCACGTCCGTCGCCTTGAGTTCCCGCCACAACTTTGCTCCGTCGCGCCGGCCCTCGAGCAGGTCCCGATAG
>DASTON010000131.1:0-4980 GCA_035762525.1 Planctomycetota bacterium
GCGGCCGCCACGACCGCGTCGTGGCGCGCGACGTGATCGTGCCCGCAAAGAAGGACCGCGCCGTCGACGTCTTCGACATCGAGCCGGGCCAGCTCCGCGCCGCCGACAAGACGTCGTTCGCGAAGACGGGCGGCGCGCGCCTTGCCCCCCTCGGCCTGTCGCGCCTCTTGAACGACGAGGTGGGTCAGGCGGGGGTCTGGGCCTCCGTCGTCCGTGCGACTCCGCTCGACCTCTACCGCGACCACAAGGCGGCGATCGCCGAGTTCCGAGCGGCGTTCAAGGACCTGCGGGCGCCCAATCCCAACATCGTCGGGGTCGCGGTGGCCGTGGGCGATGCGATCGCCGTGATCGAGGTCTTCGGCAGCCCGGCGCTCTTCGCGTCGCAGCTGGACCGCGTGCTCGAATCGGCGGCGCTCGAGGCGATCGTCGCGAACGACCGCGAGATCAGATTCCCGTCCGACCTGACGGCAAGTCCGCTCGCCGTGAAGCGACTGGGGGAATCGGTCTTCGGCGCGGACCCGGAGACAGAAGGCGACGCCGTCGTTCTGCGCCGGAGCGGCCGGGCGCTGGGCCGGATTCTCACGGCGGGCGGCGAACCCGTCCGCGTGCTGATCTTCCCGGACGGTCCGGAGTCGAGGCGGTGGGGTGTCGACTTGGCGATCGCGCCCCCGAAGGTGTCGCACGTGCTCCAGGCCTACATGGCGCGGCTCCAGCAGCCGAGTGGAAACCGCAAGCCCGCGTTCATTCGCGAGATGGCGATGCTCCCCGGCGCCGATGCGCGCAACGCGGTCATCTCGATGGCGAAGGGCCCGTACCGGAAGGAAGCCGTGGAGGCGCTCGGGCTGCGGGGCGATCCGGCCGCCGGAGAAGTGCTCGTGCGGTGGCTGAAGGAGAGCCGCAAGGAAGGGCAGGCGATGTATCCCGAATTGGCCAAGGCGCTCGCCCACATCGCCAGCGAGGAGGGGGCGCAGGCGCTGGCCGAGGATCTCGACGGCAAGGACGTCCGGATCGCCAAGGCGGCCGCCGAGAACCTGCCGGGGCTCTTGAACGGACTGCGGAATCTGAATGCGCTCGAAACGGTCATGACCAACGCGATCACGGCGCTCAGCCGGATCGACGCGACTCCGGATTCGCACGGCACGACGTGGCCCCATCGGGCGCTGATGGCGCTGACGCAGAAGAACTTCGCCAAGCCGTCGGAGTACTCGCTCTGGTGGTCCCTGCCCAACAACCGCGCCGATTTCCTGGAGAGGTTCACTCTTCGCCGGTAGACGATATAGTGGAACGCATGCGCCGGTCCAAGCACTTCATCCTGGGCGTCGTCACGAAGGGCGACGATCACGTCCGGGTCACGCGCGGCGAGCGCTACGCCGTCCACGGCGGCACCAAGGAGTCGCACGAGCAGGTGACGGATTTCGTCGCGGAGATCGACAAGGAATACGTGAAGGACCCGCCGCAGACGGATGGCGAAAGGCGCATGGTCATACAAGAAGCTGCACGGAAAACCGGACTTCTCAAGCCCAAGTAAGGTTGACTGTTGACGGTTGACCGTTGACCGGCCAGAAGCCTCAAACGAGTCCGATCGTCTATTTCACTTCAGAGTTTCCAGCAAGTCCCTCGCGCTAGCGCCAAGATCGGATTTGAGAATTGCGTGAGGCTGGCGCAGGAACTTGGTTTGAGGTATCTGCCTGTAAGCGGTAAACGGTCAACCGTCAACGGTCTCAGAGCCTGTTTTCGATCACCTGCTCGGGCTTGAATCCCGCCAGTTTCAATCGGTGGACCGATCCCGGCGGAAGCGCCGCCTGCGGCGCAAGCCCGACGATTTCGCTCGACCGGATCGACACGCCCGCGGAAGCGGCCTCGCGCTCGACCGCGGCGTAGACCGTTTCGAGCGACGTCACCATGAAGTCGCAAACGTTGATCGACACCTGCGCGCAACCGCGCTCGTTGATGAACAGTCCCAGCGCCTTGATCGTCGGCAGGCCCCCGTCGCGCTCCCGGATCCTCTTCGCGATGCGTTTGGCGAGCTTCTCGTCGGCCGACTCGAGGTCGATGTTGTACGCGATCAGCGGAGGACGGGCGCCGACGGCGACGCACCCGGCGGTGGGGTGGATTTTCGCGGGGCCGAAGTCGGGGAGGCGCTCGGGATCCGTCCCGATCAGGTCACGCAGACCTTCGAACTGGGGCTTTCGGATCTCGGCCAGGTTCTTGCGGCTCGGGCGGGTCGCCGCGAGCTCGTAGAGGAATACGGGGAGGCCTAGTTCCTTTCCCACGCGGCTGCCGACGAGGCGCGCCGTTTCGACGGCGGTCTCCATCGTCACGTCGCGGATCGGAATGAAGGGGATGACATCGACGGCTCCCATGCGGGGATGGCGGCCGTCGTGGTGGTTGAGGTCGATGCGCTCGACCGCGACGCGCGCGGCGGCGACGGCGGCCTCCGCGACGGGGCCCGGCTCTCCCACGAACGTGAGGACCGAGCGATTGTGGTCCGGATCGAGCTCAAGCCCGAGCACGCGCGCGCCGGGAACCGCGGTCACCGCGGCGGCAATGGCGTCGCAGACGGGGCGCCGGCGACCTTCGCTGAAATTGGGAACGCATTCCAGAAGCATGGGCGGGGATTCTACAATCTTGCCACCCCATGAGCGACGTCGCCCCCCGCAGCTGGCGCAGCATCATCTTCCGCCCCGGACGCCCGCCCATGCGGCGGCGCGTCGCCGTGCTGCTGTGCGCCGGGTTTCTCCTGCTCAACATCGTCCTCGACGTCCTCCTCCTGACGAACGCGCGGGTCCTGGGCCGCGTCGCGGAGATCCAGATCCGCAAGCACGCAGGCGACATGCTCGGTTTCGAGACGGCCGCGCTCACGATCGGGGGGCAGCTGCGCCTGGACAAGTTCGAGCTGCGCCGCCCGGATCCCGAGCAGCCGTTCCTCACCGCGCGCCGGGTCCGCGTATCGATCGGCCACCGCGAAGGAAGCGTCGTCGCGGAATCAGTGATCCTCGAGGACCCGCGCATTCGATGCACGGAACAGATCGCGCGCAGCCTGGGCGGTGACGAGACCGCGCCGAAGCGGGCCCTGAGCGACATCATCTCGTCCCAGTACCTGCCCCGCCTTTCGTGCCGCGGCGGAACGCTGGAGCTGGGCCACTCGGAGGTGCTGGCCGGAGAGCAGGTCTTCGAGATCCTCGATCTCGCGATGGTCCCGACGACCGGCTACCGCTATTTCGTCCGGGGGACGCTGCGGAATCCGGTGGTGGGCGAGTGGAACGTCCAGGGCGAAGTCGACCTGGAGACGGGCGATCACCGGGTCTACCTCACCAACGAACAGCTCATGCTGGGACCCGCGATTCGCGAAGCGCTGCGGCCGACGATTCACGATGCGTGGGACAAATACCAGCCCTCCGGGTCCGCCGGGGCCGAAGTGCTCCTGGTCCGCGATCCGGCGCACCCCGGCGGCGAGTTCCGGCTCACGCTCAAGCCGAGGGGAATGAGACTGCTCTACCGCAACTTTCCCTTCGCGTGCGAAGACGTCCGCGGCGAAATCGATTTTCGCGCCAACGGGTTCACGGTCAAGCAGATCGACGCGCGGAACGGGAAGTCGACGCGCATCCGGTTCGACGGGAGCGCGGACGGGTATGAAGCCGACGCGGGCTACCATTTCCGCCTCGAAATGAACGACGTGTCGCTCGACGAAACCCTGCGGGTGGCGCTCAAGAAGGACGCGCAGGAGGTTTGGGCGCAATTCAAGCCGGCGGGGCGGATCGACGCGCGGGCCACGATCCACCGGGAGCGCGGAGGCCCCGAGGTGAAGGAGTCCGTGCCCGTCGACCTTCACTTCAAGGGGGCGGCCTTCACGTATTCGGGCTTTCCGTACCTGATCGAGAAGGCGACGGGTGAAGTGCGCGTCGACGGGGAGAACGTCATCGTCAAGCGGCTCCAGGGCTGGCACGGGCCGGCGGAGTTCACGATCGCGGGCCGGATCGACTCGATCGCGACGGACTCCGTCATCGACCTCGACGTGCGCGCGGTCTCGCTGGAGCTCGACGCCCGGCTGCGCGACGCGCTCGCCCCCGAGACCCGGAAGGTGTTCGACCGGGTCGGGGCGTCGGGGCGGATCGATCTCGACCTCCGCCTCCTCCGCGGCAAGGGGGGAGAGCCGCGGATCCGGGCGGTGGCGCAGGTGAAGAACAACCGCGTCCTCTTCCGGGACGCCCCGCTGCCGCTCACGCTCAAGGAAGGCACGGTGGAAGTCGACGAGGGACGGGTCCGGCTCCACAACCTGAAAGGGGAGCTCGATTCGACCGGGGGCGAAATCGACGTGAGCGGCGAGATCGCGACGGACGCGGACGGAACGAGAACGCGCATCGAGATCGATGGCATGGCCGTCCCCATCGACGACCGGTTCCGGGACCGGATGCCGAAGGCGGTGGGCGAAGTGCTGCGGTCGCTCCAGCTGTCGGGCGTCGCGGATTTCAAGTTCACGCTCGACGAGCGGCCCGAGCTGGGCAAGCCCGCCACGCGGGTGCGCCTCAACCTCGACCTTCGCAAGGGCGTGGTGTCGGCCTCGGTTCCCGTCGAGGACATCGACGGCAATCTGGTGATGGGGGGGCTGATCCGCGACGGGCGGCCGCTGCTCTCGGGCCGGCTCGA
This sequence comes from Planctomycetota bacterium, assembly GCA_035762525.1. Taxonomy (GTDB): domain Bacteria; phylum Planctomycetota; class MHYJ01; order MHYJ01; family JACPRB01; genus DASRJF01. The sequence goes on from DASTON010000131.1 coordinate 4,648, forward strand.
CGTGCGGTCCGCGCGCATCGTGAAGAAGCTGGTGAAAAACCTGCGGACGAACATCACGATCCAGGGGTCGATGCTCGATTTCCGGGACATCTCCGGGGACGCCTACGGCGGGAAGATCGCGGGATCGTTCGCGCTCGACACGGTGACGAACGATCTCGAGGGGGACTTCACGGTGAGCCGCCTCGACCTGCGCGAGTACGTCAACGACACCGCGGAGTGGTCGGGGAAGACGATCGCGGGAAAAGTGGACCTGCGCATTCCGGGGCTGAGAGGAAAGTCGAACGACTTGATGTCGCTCAAGAGCGGCCAGGAGGGGTGCGAGCTCAGGATCAC
>DASTON010000132.1:0-3122 GCA_035762525.1 Planctomycetota bacterium
CGGGCGATGGGGCTCGAGAAAATCGTGAAGTACGTCGCGGACAAGGTCACGCAGACCCGAAGCGGAAACCAGGCCCTGGTGGGATAGCCGACTCAAGGAGCCCGCACCGTGCTTGAACGCCTCTTCGACAGCGAGTTCTTCAGGACGATCACGTCCCGCAGCGCGCTCGCCGGCATCGCCGCGTTCCTCGGGTGCCTCGCGCTGGGGCCCCACATCATCCGCTGGCTGAAGGCGCGCCGGGTGGGGGAGAACGTCGAGAAGGGGGATTCGAAGCGCCTCGACGAGTTGATGAGCGGAAAGAAGAACACGCCCACGATGGGCGGCGTCTTCGTGTGCGCCGCGGTCCTCTTCGCGCTGGCCCTCTTCGGGAACTTCCGCAGCAAGACGCTCCCGATCTTCGCGTTCGTGATCGCGGGACTCGGCCTGATCGGCGCGGTCGACGACTGGCTCAAGCTTACGGGCCGCCGGAAGACCGGCCTCAGCATGTTCTGGAAGCTCGTCGGCCAGGTCCTCATCGGGCAGGCCGCGGGCGTGTGGCTGCTGCTCGTCTTTCTCCGGACGGACGCGGCCTCCGCCACTCAGGTCTTCATGCCGTGGGGCGGCTCGATCGACCTGGGCGTCGTCTACCCGACCTTCGTCATGCTGGTGTTGGTCGCGTGCTCGAACGCGGTCAACATCACGGACGGCCTGGACGGCCTCGCGGCGGGGTGCCTCGCGATCTCAATCTTCGCCTACGCCGCGATCGCGTACGCGGTGGGGCGGCCCGACTTCAGCGCCTACCTCGGCCTGCCGCAGGTGCGCGCGGCGGTGGAGACGACCGTGGTCGGCACGGCGGTGCTCGGGGCGACGCTCGGCTTCCTCTGGTTCAACGGCCATCCCGCCCAGGTGTTCATGGGCGACTCGGGCTCGCTTCCGCTCGGCGGCGTCCTCGGGCTCGTCGCGTGCACGACGAAGCAGGAGATCCTCCTGCTCGCGATCGGCGGCATCTTCGCGCTCGAGGCGGGGTCGAGCCTGCTCCAGATCGTCTCGTTCAAGCTGACCGGGCGGCGGATCTTCCGGATCGCGCCGCTGCACCACCACTTCCAGTTCGGCGGCGTGCCCGAGGCGAAGATCACGATGCGCTTCTGGATCTGCGCCGCGGTGATGGCGGTCGCGAGCCTCGCGGCGCTCAAGCTCAGGTAGATGGGGGATCATGGATCGTGGATTGTGGATATGGTTGAGTCGAGGCTGCCGGAGAATCTGCTGTTGTTAGTCGACCGATTCTCGATTCCAGATTCCAGATTCACTCCCCGGTGATCTTGTAGGACTCCGACCGCCCGTCGTCCGGAATCCACCGGTCCGCCATCTTTCCCACGATCGGCAGGCGCTTGCGTTCCAGCCGCCAGGCGGCGGGGAGGATCCACGCGTAGAGCGCGAGCGTGGCGAGGATGAGCACGCCCCCGATCATGTAGTAGATGAACCGGAAGACCGCCGAGGCGGGAAGCGGGACCAGGAAGAAGATCGGGATGAAAAGAAATGAGGGAGCGAAGAGAAGGCACGATTGCGCCGCGTGGAACCGGATGAGCACGTCGCGCTTTTCCAGGAGCAGCATCAGGGCGCCGGAGAGCGGGCCCCCCACGTAGCAGAGGACGCAGGCGAGATCCGCGTCGATGCCGAGCGAAGACTTCTCACGCGGTTCCATCCTTCCGAGTTTATCCCATCCAGGCGAAGTGCTGTCGTGCTGCAGCTTTTCGGTTCGTGGCGTCGGCCTCTTCGACATCGGCCCTCGGCCATCGGACGTAGGACCTGGGACTCTTCGTCTTTGTCTTCTTGATGCTTTGAAGCCAGAGGCTCGTCCGCTAGAGTGTCGCTTTCACCGGGGGGATCGAACATGTCTCGTCCTCGTGTAGGGATCGTCGGCGCCGGCAACGTGGGCGCCGCCGCGGCGTTCATCCTGACCAAGCGCAACCTGTGCGACGTCCTCCTCTCCGACATCGTCGAGGGCATGCCCCAGGGCAAGGGCCTCGACATGAACGAGTGCCGGCAGGTCGACCGGCACGAGGCGTCGGTCGCGGGCACGAACCGCATCGAGGACATGAAGGACTGCGCGGTCGTCGTCATCACGGCCGGCGTCCCGCGCAAGCCGGGGATGACGCGCGAACAGCTCCTCGACATCAACACGAACATCATCCGCGACGTCTGCGCGAAGCTGAAGTCGAGCGGCGCGAACCCGGTGCTCATGGTCGTGACGAACCCGCTCGACGTGATGACGTACGCCGCGCTCAAGATCACCGGCTTCCCCAAGAAGCGCGTGCTCGGCATGGCGGGCGTCCTCGACTCGAACCGCTTCGCCCACTTCGTCGCGGAGCGGCTCCAGGTCTCGCCGCGCGACGTCCAGGCGATGGTCCTCGGGTCGCACGGCGACACGATGGTCGCGATCCCGCGGTTCACGACCGTCGGCGGGATCCCGATCACGGAGCTGCTGCCCAGGGAGGAGTGCGACAAGCTCGGGATCAAGGCGCGCGACGGCGGGGCGGAGATCGTGGCCCTGCTGAAGACCGGCAGCGCCTACTACGCGCCCGGCAGCTCGATCGCCGCGATGGTCGAGGCGATCCTCTACGACCAGAACCGCGTGCTGCCGTGCTCCGTCCTCCTCGAGGGCGAGTACGGCCTCACCGACGTGGTCGTCGGCGTGCCGTGCCGGATCGGCGAGGGCGGGCTCAAGGAGATCCTGGAACTCAAGCTGCAGCCCGACGAGCTGGCGGCGCTCAAGAAATCGGCCGACGTCGTGAAGGAAAACGTCAGGCTGCTCAAGCTGTGATGAGGGGACGTTGACGGTTGACCGTTGACGGCGAGGGTTCCGGAGACTCATTGATGATCCCCGTCAGCGTCGCCGAGGCCGCGAACGAGCTGGGCTCGATCCTGGAGCTCATGCCCGAAGGGCTGGCGAGGATTTCCGACGCCGAGGCGGCCAGGCCTCGCGCCCCGGGGAAGTGGTCGCGCAAGCAGATCCTTGGACACCTCGTCGACTCCGCCGCGAACAATCACCAGCGATTCGTGCGCGCGGCGATCGCGGGCGAGCTCATCTTTCCGCCGTACGAGCAGGACGGATGGGTCGGCGTCCAGGCCTACGCGGACGAACC
>DASTON010000133.1:0-3013 GCA_035762525.1 Planctomycetota bacterium
ATGGGGATCGGTTTCGCGGTTCCGGTCAACGTCGCCCGGGCGCGCCTGTTGAAGGGGCTGGTGAAGGAGCGTTGACGGCGCGCCCCGGCGCGTGCTACAAGGGGCCCCATGGCCGCAGGATTCCAGGGCGGAAGGCGCGAGAAGCGCCGGAAGCGCAAGAAGAACAAGAAGAAGAAGTAGCTTCGAGCCTCTGGCTCCCAGCTCCCAGCTGGGCTTCAAGCTTCAAGTCTCAAGCCGACAGCTTCGAGTTCCAAGCTCCCAACCGCTTACCTGCTAATCCCAGTTTTTCCAATCCGGGAAAAGACAGTCTCTCCACTCGCGCAGGGAGTGGATGTCCTTCGGCCGCTGCACGCCGCATTCGACGATCGACGTCAGCTTCACCAGCGAATCCCGCGCCGCGGTGACGACCGCCGGCTCCGAGTCCTGCAGCAGATGCCACGCGACCAGGCCGTCCTGCCGGATCCGGATCTGTTTGGCGATGGCGTCGGCCAGCTCCTTGCGCCGGCCCGCGGGATGGGCGTCGAACTCGACGACCGCGCGTTTCAATTCGGGCGACGCGTCGTCGTGAATCGGCGTCGAGGGGTACTTGCCCGGCGCGGCCCGGCCGCTCGCGCCTTCCGGGATGAAGACCTCGCGGCGCCCGTCGTGGAACGCGACGCGGCCGGTCGCGACTTTCACCTCGGAAACGCCCGACGGAAGCACCGTCAGGGTGTAGCGGCACCCGAGGTCGATGCAGGTCGTGGCGGGAGTTTCGACCTGGAAGAGGCGTGGCCTCGCCTCGCGCGTGATCGACGCGTGGATCGTGCCGCGGTCGAGCCTCAGCTTGTGCAGGGTGTCGTCCATCCGCACGACTCGAACCTTCGTGTCCGGCTCCGCGATCACCCGGCCGTAGCGGCCGAGATCGAGTTCGCGCGTGCCGTCCGCCCTCGCCTCCCAGGGGTCCTTCGCGGTGGACGTTCGGTGAAGCGCCTGCAGGGCGCCGAACGCGAACAGCGCCGCGGCCGCTGCGCCCGCGAGCCAGGCGAGCGTTCGCGTCCTGCGGGCGCGAGGCGCGTTCAGGGCCGCCGGAGCGAGCAGGCGCTCCAGCGACTCGACCTCGCGGTCGCTTCCCGTCTTGTTCCACAGATAGTCGTCGCTCATCGCCATCCTTCTTTCTGCAGCAGCGGTCTCAGCAACTCCATTCCCCGGTGAAGATTCACCCGCACGGACGCGGGACCGAGGCCGGTCGCCTCCGCGATCTCGGGCCCCGTCAATCCCTCGACCAGCCGCATCATCAGTGTTTCCCGGTACGCTTCGGGAAGTCCTTGGATCAGGATCAGCACTCGATCCCGCAGGCCGCTGTCGCCGGCCGCGGGCGCGGGCACGTCCCGCAGCGGCTCCTCGACGGGCCGGACGCTTCGTTTCCGCAATACGGAAATCGCGTGGTTGCGCGCGATCGTGTGGATCCACGGCCCGAACGCGGCGGCCTCCTGGAGTCCCGCGAGCTTCAAATGGACCGTCATGAAGACTTCCTGCGTCGCCTCGCGCGCCTCCTGCGGGCCGAGGCGCGACAAGAGAACCGCGTACACGGATCGCGAGAAGCGGCGGTAGAGATCGCCGAACGCCGCCGCGTCGCCCGAGCGCGCCGCTTCCACGGACGCAACGACGGCGTCGCGCGTCTCCACTTCCGGCACTCTCATTTCGACGACCATCATAGACTCAAGCAGAACCTCTCCTTTCGACGGGGCGATTTCGGATTTGCGATTTCCGATTTCCGGTTCACAAATCTCCAATCGCCAATCGCGAATCTCCTCATCAGTTCGCTCCCTCGCAGGACGGGCACGACGCGGGGAAGAGCTCCGCGCTTCCCGACTGCTTCAGCATTTTCAATCCTTCGCCCATCCCGATCTTGATTGATTCCCGCATCCGGATGCGGGTCTCCTCGGTCATCTTCACCCGCTCGAAGCGGGCTTCCACGTACTTGGAGACCAGGCCTTCGAAGGCCTTGTGGCGCGTCGCCGTGTCGGCATGACGCAGCTGTTCCATCGTCTCCTTGGGCACGCGCGAACCGTTCCAGGGTTCGGACTTCATCCGCCAGCCGTCGCACGACGCCTTGTAGGCCTTGAATGCCAGGAGCACCGACTCGCAGATGGGACAGGACTTGATGAACCAGAGCCTGGCGTTGTCGCCGATCTCGCCGGCCAGCTTCGGGTCGAAGCCGTCCTCGGCCAACCCCTCGACCACGGCGGCGAAGAGGAACCGAGTCCGGTCGACGGGGACCGTTTCCCGCTCCTGGATCGCCGCGAATCCGGCGGCCCCGGTGACGACGGCGGCAAGGACGACGGCGATCTTCATGCTAGCCTCCGATCAGCCTCTGGATCCGGACCTTCACTTCGGGGTCGTTCGTCGTCGCGAGGATCTTCTTCAGGATCGGCTCGGCGAACCGGCCGTACGCGGCGAGAGCCTTGGTGGCGGAGTCGCGAGTTTCGAAAGAGTCGTTGCCGAGCTTCGCCACGAGATCGGAGATGGCGGCCTCCATCTCGGGCGTGATGATCTCGGAGCGGCCCACGAGCACGCGCTTCAACTCGGCGGGGGCGGGGGTGATGCTCAGGGGCAGCGTCCAGGCCGTCGCCATCTTGGGCACCGTGTAGAAGACGCGCAGGCCCGGCTCGAACCACGAATCGCGCCACGTCTTCAGCATCGCCTGCGCTTCCTTCTCGTACAGCCCCTGGCCGACGAGAATCTTCGCGAGGTCGGCGTTCAGCGCGTCCAGGCCGTGGTCCGCGTTCGGCCGGTCGAGAGTGACTTCGTCCTTCAGATAGCAGTGGATCCGGTATCCCAGCTTGCCGCCGCGGTTTTCGAAGAGCACGACCTGGTCGATCTGTTCCTTGCCCAAATTGCGGACGGTGACCTTGTCGCCGGCGAGCGTGACCTTCAGCGGCAGGTCGAACGTCCCGACGCCGCGGTAGAAGAGGAACTTCTCGAACTCCGGGTTCTTCCCCATGCAAACGCGGACGATGTCGGCGTCCGTCTC
>DASTON010000134.1:0-5556 GCA_035762525.1 Planctomycetota bacterium
AGGGCCCGTACCGCGAGTTGAGCGGGCCGATCGGCTGCGTGGCCACCGCCGCCAGCGTGACTTCGTTGTAGACGTTCGTCGGCGTGTAGGGCGTGCCGCTGGCCGCGTTCACCAGGATGTTCAGCCCGGCGTTCTCGAGGATCCGCGTGCTCCCGAGGAGCGGCCCCTGCCCCTTCTGGTAGCGGAAGTCGAGGTTCGCGGAGACCTTGTGGCGCTGGTCGAACGCGAGCGGGGTCGAGATCTTCGGCGTCTCGCTGGCCGTCCAGGCGATGTTGCGCTGCGTCTGGGAGACCGAGCCCGTGCCCATGGCCCAGGAGAGGCTGTAGCTCGCGCCCATCGAGACGAGCCCGACGCGGCGGAGCGTGTAGGAGAGGTCGAGACCCTTGATCGTGGCGAAGTCGCGGTTCCGGTAGGACGAGAAGCTGTTCGGGGACGACGGGATGTTCGTGATCTCCACGAGATCCTTCACGTCCTTGTAGTAGGCCGTCGCCTGGATCCGCGAGTTGCTGGTCGGCGTGTGCGTGAAGCCCAGCTCGTACGCCGTCGTCTGCTCGGGCTTCAGGTTCGGATTGCCGAAGCCGACGAAGTAGCCGCCGGTCCGGACTTTGTGCTCCAGGAACGCGTAGCTGACGTAGAGGTCCTGGAGATTCGGCTGCTGGAAGAACTTCCCGTAGTTCACGTGGACGAGCGTCTGGTCCGACACCGGGAAGCCGACGCCGAGGCGCGGGCTGAGCCGGTTGTAGACCTTGCTGTCCTCCAGGTCGCTCTCTTGGAGCCGCGAATCGTTCAGCGCGTCGGGGTCGAGCGGCGTCGACTCGCTCCGGAGCGACTTCGTGTTCGGCGTCAGGTAGTCCCAGCGAAGCCCCGCGTTCATCACGAGGCCGAGGCGCTCGTACTTGCCCTGCACGTAGAGCGAGGCGACCTTGGGGGTCTTCGCCTTGTCGAGCGGGCTGTCGAAGATGCCGTTCCCGTTCGAGTCGTTGTAGGGCTCGCCGCGGTCGTACGTGCCGTTCCCGTTCGTGTCGCCGAAGGTCTCGCCCTCGTCGATCTCGTTCCCCAGGGCGTCGTACCCGTACCGGTCGGCGTCGAGGCTGTTCACGATGTTGGTGTCGGTGAAGGATTCGCCCGTGTCGTACGTGCCGTTGCCGTTGCTGTCGGTGTACGGCTCGCCCGCGTCGTACGCGTTGTTGTAGACGCCGTACGCCTGGATCGGGAAGTAGTGGTTGTAGTAGCGGAGCTTGTGCTGCTGGAAGTCGCCGCCCGCCTTCAACTGGAAGTTCTGCGAGACCTGGTTCGCGTAGTTCACCGCCACGCCCCAGTAGCGCGACTTCCGCTTCAAGAGGTCGTCGAAGACGTGCGCGCCGGTCGGGTCGCCGTTGCCGTCCACGTCGTTGTCGCCGTACCAGAAGATCGACTCGTTCGTGTCGAACCGAGGATTCCCGGCGGGCCGGGCGTAGCCTTCCAAGTCGTCGAAGTGGACGCCGTCGCCACGGGTGCGCTCCGTGGTGAAGTAGTTCGCCTTCACTTCGTAGTAGGCCCGGTTGCTGAGGCTGTGGTTCCAGGTCGAATAGACGGAGTAGTTCAGGTCCTCGTACCGCGGCGCGTGGTTCAGGTTGAACCGGTACGCGTTCAGGTACTGCTGCCACTCCTCCTTGTTCCAGGTCCCGCCGAGCTTCAGCGACTGGAGCGGACTCGGCTTGAACGAGAGCTTTCCGACCGTCGACCAGGAGGCGCTGGAATTCGAGGGGAGGATCCCGTCGGCGAAGGAATTGTCCGCGGGGTCGAGCGAGTAGACCACCTTGTCCGTGAAGGACGAAGGGGACCGGTCGCGGTTGTACTTCCGCTCGCCGGAGAAGTAGAACGAACCGTTCTTGAAGTTCGGGGCCAGGGGGCCGCCGAGCGCGAGCGAGTAGATGTTGTTGTCCCGCCGGTCGGCGCCGATGGAGAAGAGATCCGAGACGCCTTCAATGGAGCCGAAGTACTTCTCGCCGCCCTCGCGCGTCACCACGTTCACGACGCCCGAGTTGATGCGTCCGTACTCGGCGTTGAAGCCGCCCGCCTGCACGACGACCTCGGAGATGGCGTCGTTGTTGATGAGCGTCGTCGAATTGCCGGTCAGCGGATCCTGCTGCGAGAAGCCGTCCACGTAGTACGCGACCTCGTTCGGACGGCCGCCGCGGATGATCAGCGTGTTCTGGTTGTTCGCTTCGTTGTCGATGTTCAGCTTGAAGTTCACGACGCCCGCCTGCTGCGCCACCGCGTCCTGGTAGCCGCGCAGCGGCTGGTTGCGGATCTCCTCGCCGGCGAGGAACTTCGTCGTGCCCGTCACGTCCTTTTGGATGAGCGGCCGCTCGGCCTTCACTTCCACTTCCTGGACGTTCTGGAGGACGGTCGACTCCATCGTGAAGTCGATCTTCGTCACGAAGTCCGGGAACACTTCGACTTCCGATCGAAGCTGCGGCACGTAGCCGAGCAGCGACGCGCGCACCGTGTACTTGCCCGCGGGCAGGTTCACGATGAAGTAGTTCCCCTGCGCGTCGGTGACGGCGCCGCGCTTCAATTCGGGGATCGAGATGCTGACGAGCCCGAGCGGCTCCCCGGACTTCGTGTCGCGCACGGTCCCGGAGATCTGCCCCGTCGTCCCTGCCCATGCGGCGCCGAAAACGAAAACGGCGCTCGCCAGGAACAAACTGGCGACGCCGATCGAACGCCGCGATCGAGGTCGATTCATCGTTCGCCCTCCCTTGTACTGCTGTGGAAGCGCCATGCGAGGGTCACTCCTTCCCTGGTTACGCGGTCTCCCAACCGCGCGGCGGCAACCGCCGACTTTCCCGACGCCCCTTCCCGGGGCCCCTCCTCGGCCTGGATCCACGCTAGCCGGCTTTCCCCTGTGAAACCTCCTCGTCGTATCGGGTTGCGCCCCAGGCGATCCGGGCCTTCGGCCGGACCACTACGGTATCTCTAAGGGTCAAGGTAGGAACGGTCCCCTCACCTGTCAAGAATATTTGCGCCGAAAAGCGACGGGCCGCCCGGCGGAATCGCCGGACGGCCCTGGAATCGTCGGGGCTCGAGGGCCCCGGGACGCCGTATCGCTTCTAGTAGTGGTACGTCGCCGACACGCGCGTGAAGGCGGCCTGCTCCGAACCGGAGAGGACGTTGCCGCCCGTGAACGGGAACTCCTCGTTCAGCGTCATGTCGATGTCGAGATTGTTCCACCGGATGCCGGTGCCGAGCGAGAGGTTGAAGTCCGTGAAGCGGAACTTCTGGGAATCGGTCCCGGTCGGCGTGTCGAAGTCGGTGAAGTCCGTGGTGGCGTGGTTGATCATGTTCGTGGCGCCGATGCGGAGCTTCAGCCAGCTCGTCGCCTGCGTCTCGACGGCCGCGAAGAGAACCGGCAGCGTCGTCGTCTTCTCTTCCCACGTCTTGGTTTCGCCGCTGGCGACGGCGTCGTTGTTGTCGCCGCGCTCGTAGTTGTGCTTCGACTGCCAGGCCGCGATGCCCCAGAGGAGCAGGTTGTTGTCGTTCACCCGCATGTTGTTCGAGATCCCGACGCCGAACTGCTTGTAGGTCTCGTCGGCCGAGCGCGGCGTGGCCGTCGCGTTCGTGACTTCCCACGAGAGATCGTCGTTGGTGTACCAGCCGGCGACGTACCACTGGCTGGCGTCGCTCTTGTTCATGAAGTAGCGGGCGAGGATGGCGTACGAGGCGTTGCCGCCGTCTTCCCACCGCTCCGGCGCCGGAGCGTAGAAGGCGCCGCTCTGCTCGCGATCGAGCGAGTAGCGACGGTAGGTCGCCGACAGGTCGAGGCGGTTGTCGTTGTCCATGTGGAGCGAGATCGACGGCGTGATGCCGTAGGTGTTGAGCTCGACGCCGGTCGACGTGATCGCGTCGGTGAAGAACGCGGCGCCGAACGGATACGGATCGAACGAGCCGTCGATGCCGCGCGCCGTGTACGAGCCGGGGGTGCCGAAGTTGAACTCGTCCTCGTAGTACGAATTCGAGAGGTCGAAGCGGACGGCGAAGTCCATCTTCGTGAACGCCTTGCCCCAGATGATGTCGAACCACTCGTTGTTGACGTTGTCCGACGCGTTGTAGAGGTTGAGGGCGCTCTGCTTGATCTGGACCGACACCACGCCGAGGCGCGGGAAGTTCCGGATCAGCGTGAAGCTCTGGTCCTGCGGATCGAACGCGTCTTCGGACTCGTTCGGGTTGTTGCCGATTTCCGCCAGCACGAGGTTGTTCTGGCGAACGACCGACGCCGGGTAGGCGTAGATGTTGGCGTAGTCGTCCGTGAACTGGCTGAGCGCCGGAACGCTGAGACCCATGCCCTCCACGCGGGAGAGCGAAGCGTGGCCCATACCCGCCGTCAGGGCGAGAAGGGCGATGACGCTGAGAACCGCAATCAGCTTGCGCTGAAACATCTGAGTGAACCTCCTTGGTTGGTTGGACCCTGGACGATCCGAGGGTCCTGGCACCCGGGTCCTTCTACAACGGTGTCGGACAGAGACCCGGGGAGATCCGATGGAGCAGTTCCTGCTCGTTGGACCTTCCGCTCCCCACCCCCTTTCCGTTGATCTTTGCGATCGCGATGGCCGCTTCGCGGACCGACGCGCCTAACTCATTCGGAGCCTTGCGCCTCGGTCCGCGGGGCTCTCCGAAATCCGGCGGCAACGTAGGCGAAGCCAACGGACGTGTCAAACAAAATCTTGCGAATATTCGCGCAAGCCCATGAGAGGCATGGGCTTGCCGCAGGCTCCCGGTCTACGGATTCCGGATCTGGGTGAGCTCGTAGCGGCCGAATCCGTCCCGGTCCACGAAGACGTAAGCGCGCCGCTCCTTGTAGAAGTACCAGATCTCTTCTGGGGGCCGATCGAAGTTGAAGGGATTGCGGACCACCTCGTCCGGGGCGCCCTTCTGGATGTAGACCCGGCCCATGTCGGTCCGCCAGCCGGGCACGCCGGCGCCGAAGTGCTGGTTCGCGTACTGGACGCGTCGATAAAACTCTTCCAGCGCTTCGTTTTGCTCTGTCTCCGGCGTCGGGTCGCGCCGCTTCCAGAATCGCTCCCAGTAGGCCTTTCGTTCGTCGGGTCCCTCGATCCGTTCCATCTCGGACTCCTCGGACGGATCGGAGACGTAGCGGAGCACCTCGAGCGAGGAGCGGAGCTCCCAGGCGACGTTCTCGCTGGTCTGCTCGACGCGGAACTCGCGCTCCCGCCGGACCGGAACCGCCTTCTTCTTGCCGGACGGCACGATCTGGGGGCTCGTCAGCTCCAGGAGGAACCGGTAGCCGCCGGCGTCGAGGCTCCGGACCCGCGGCCTCAGGAGGAAGGGGGTCCGCTCCCCGGCGCGCGCGATGGTGGTGTCCCCCTTCCAGACCGACTCGCGCAGGTCGTTCTGGATCCGCATCGTGAGGCGGTAGCTCTCCGGGCTTCCGCCCGCCGGGCGCGGCCGGGAATCGACGATCTCGCCGAGGACGGCCAGCGAAGGAAGGTCGAGACCGAAGCTCCGCGCGGGCACCGGCGTGAACCGCTCCCGAGGCTCCGCGCCCGTCCCCGC
>DASTON010000135.1:0-2510 GCA_035762525.1 Planctomycetota bacterium
ACGACGTCCGCGTCTCCCTTGTTCTTCACGCGCACCTGGAGCGCGTTGATTTCGTCGACGATATCGAGCGCCGCCAGTGCGTCGGGCAGCGTCGCCGCGGCGACCGTGCGATCGCCCGTCGCGACGAGCGGGTAGATCATGAGGTTGCGGAACGCCGTGGGCGCATGGATCTCGAGCCCGTCGAGCGCGCGGACGAGCGCGGCCGGTGCGGCGACGCCGTCGCCTTTCTGGATGCGCCGCGCCGCCAGCACTTGCGTGCGCTGTTCGGACGTCATCCACTTGCCGTCGAGCTTCACGAACCCGAGGTCGCGGAGCTTGTCGGCCGCGAGTTCCTCGAGATCGAGGGTCTCGCCGTTGGCGCCGATCGCCTTGCCCTTGTCGAGCGCCTCCGACCACGCGCGGGGCATGATCCGGTCGCCGCGCCTGACGAGATCGTGCTGCTCGAAGACCTTCGCCTCGAGCGCCTTGGGGTCGAGATCGCCCGGCGCTCCGTTGGCCATCTCAGTCTTGAGCCGTTCGATCTCCTTCTTCGCGTCGACCCACTTTCCGTCGATCTTCGTCTCACCTTTTTCGAGCCGGCCGCGGGTTGCCGCCGACAACCATTCCCCGTCGACGAGTTCGAGGCCCTGCTCCTTGGCGAACTGCTCGATGATCTGCTGGTTGGTCACGACGGGCCGGTCCGGCTCGCGCACCGGAGTTTCGATCCGGGTTCTCGCGATCTGGTCCTGGAGGTCCTTGATCTCCTGGTCGGCCGCCTGCTTCTGCACGAGGAATCCGAGCGCGAAGGCGCCGAGCGCCGCGGCGGCGACGGCGGGGATGGCCCAGAGCGGGCGGCGCGGGGAGACCGTCCGGCGCGTCGTCGGCCGGCGCACCCCGGTGTTCTGGAAGAGGGCGATTCGCTCCGTCTCGCTCCGCGCGGTGTCCACGATGGCGCGCACGAACGTGTCGCCGGGGACCGGGACCGCCCCTTCCCGCAGGGCGTGCAACGACGAGGAGAATTCCCCGTATTCGCCCCGGCATTCCGCGCACGCGGCGAGGTGCGCCTCGAGCTCGCGCCGGCGTTCGGCGGGAAGGTTCCCGTCGTACAGGTCGCTGAAGAACTCCTGGTGTTCGCGGCAGTTCATTGGGTTACTTGTGCTCCGGCGCCTTTCCTTCCCGTTCCTTCTCCTTCTCGGCCTTCTCGCGCTCCGCCTTCTCCCACGCTTCCTTCATGTCCTGGACCGTGGGATCCTGCTTCCCGTAGTTGACGGGGCGCAGGTCGTAGCTCACCTCGCGGACGGCGAGCACCTCGAGCTTCTTGTTGCCCGAGATCGTGTAGAAAACGAGCCGGTTCGTCTGGCTGTCGAAGAGCGCAAACGCGTCCTGGCCCCCGCCGATGGAGACCGACCCCGCCAGGTAGCGCGTGGTCTTGTTGTCCAGGGACTGCGCCTCGGCGGTCCTCTCGAACCGGCCCATGCCGAATCCGAGGACGACCCCGAGCAGCAGGGTGAAGGCGATCCAGCCCGACATCGGTTTCATTGTTCCTCCGGCATCACGAATTACGCATCACGTATCACGGGTCGGCCCCCGTAATGCGTCATACGTCATGCGTCATGCGTCCTATCATGCGTCATGCGCTTCCCATACGTTTCCACGCATCCTTGAACGCCAGCCGCGCCCGCGAGATGCGCGACTTCACCGTTCCCATGGGCAGGTCGAGGATGTGCGCGATCTCCTCGTACGCCAGCCCCTGGACATCTTTCAGGACGAGGATCTCCCGGTCGTCCTCCTTCAGGAATTTCAGGGCGATCGACACGCGCTCGCGCGTCTCGCCCCGCTCCAGGTCTTCCTCCGGCCCCGGGTCGTCCGCGGCCATCGCCGTCGGCACGTTCCGGGTCGTGTCGGCGCCCCGCGTCGACTCCCAGTCCAGCGACCCCGCCGGATGGCGCGACCGGCGCTTGAACTCGTCCTTGGCGAGGTTCGACGCGATCGTGTACAGCCACGTCGAGAACTTCGCGGTGCTGTTGTACTCCGCGATCTTCCGGAAGACGCGCAGGAACGCCTCCTGCGCCAGGTCCTCCGCGGTCCGCGGGTCCCCGACGTAGCGGAAGAGGAACGACACGATCGCGTTCTTGTACCGCTGGACGAGGACCTCGAAACCGGCCGCCATCTCCGCCGGTGGCGCCTCCTTGAGGCGCGTCATCAGCTCGTTGTCCGACAGGTGGGCCGGATCGAAGGGCCGCTCCTCAGAATGTAACGACGGGTGCGCCATGGAGTTCCCTTACTCTACTTCTTATGGACGGCCGGAGGCAATCACAGCTCCCAGCTCCATGCTCCCGGCTCCCAGCTGGGCCTCGAGCTTCCAGCTTCAAGCCAAAGGTTCCAAGCTCCAAGCTCAATGGCGCTCGGTTAAGCACGATCCTATCCCGTAAACCTCAACGCCTTTCGAAGTCCCTTTAGCCTCGCGTAGGGTTTGGCTTGTCGCTTCACCACCCTGGGCTCGTGTCGTCCGGGACGGAACGGATTGACGC
>DASTON010000136.1:0-4874 GCA_035762525.1 Planctomycetota bacterium
GCCGCCCTGAAGAAGAACGACCACGTGATCACGACCGGCGGCGTGTGCGGCGTCGTCGACCGGATCAAGGACAACGAGGTGTACCTCCGCGTGGACGAAAAGTCGGACGTCAAGCTGCGCGTCATCCGGAGCGCCATCGCCGTCGTCGAGAAGGTGTCGGGCGCGGACGAGGCCCCGGAGAAGAAATAGCGTCGCCCCCCGGAAGCGGAACCGAACCACAGGACGGGAAACGAGATGCAGGAGAACAAGACCCAGATCGCCGTGATCGTCGTCTGCCTCCTTCTCGCGGGCCTGGTCCTCTCGCCCAGGAAGCCGGCGTGGATGCCCTCGATCATCAAGGACGCGGAGATCGAGAAGGGCATCGACCTCGCGGGCGGCGCCGAGCTGCGCTACCGCGCCCTTTTCAAGCCGGAATACAAGGGCGACAAGACCGCCGACCTCCAGAAGATCCAGCACGTCCTCGAGAACCGGTTCCGCTCGGCGCGCGGCGCGCTCCTCGAACCCCGCATCACCCCGGCCGGCGACGACCAGATCATCCTCCAGATGCCGGGCATCGACCGCGACAAGCTCGACGACTACAAGAAGCTGGTCACGCAGATCGGCAAGCTCGAGCTGAAGGAAGTCGCCTCCGACGACATCCACCGGGAATTCAAGATCTCCCAGGTCGCGCCCGCCGGCTACGAGCGGTACCACCCCAAGGCGGGTGGCGACGACGTCCTGGTCAAGGCCGAGTCCGTGATCACGGGGGACGACATCGCGGACGCGGCGCCGGAACCGGAGACGGACTTCCGTCGCGCCGGCGGCCTGGGCTGGCACGTGCGGTTCGAGCTGCAGCCCCTCGGGGCCAAGAAATTCGACGAGGTGGCGAAGCGCCTCTTCGCCCTGGAGCCGCACGGGAAGATCGCCATCATCATCGACGGACAGCTCGACGCGGTTCCCCAGGTGAACGCCGCCCAATTCGATGGAAAGGGCGTCATCCAGGGCAACTACGACGAGGAAGGCGCGCGGCGGCTCGCCATCGTGCTGAAAAGCGGAAGCCTGCCCGTCGAGATCGGCCGCATCGGGGAGAACAAGATCTTCGTCTTGAAGGACCCGGAGGCGGAGAATTTCGTCGGCCCGTCGCTCGGCCAGGATTCGATCCAGCGCGGCTTGTGGGCGTGCCTGGTGGCGCTGATCGGCGTCGCGATCTTCATGCTCCTGTACTACCGCGCGGGCGGGATCATCGCGGTCGTGGGCCTCGTCATCAACCTCCTCTTCCTGCTGGCCCTCATGGCGCTCTTCAAGGCCACGATGACGCTTCCCGGCATCGCGGGCATCGTGCTCACCATCGGCATGGCGCTCGACGCGAACATCCTGGTCCTGGAACGGATCCGGGAGGAGATGCTGCGAGGCAAGACGGCGCTCCAGGCGTTCGAGGCGGGCTACCACCGCGCGTTCTCGACGATCATGGACGCCAACCTCACGACGCTCGTCGCGGCGGTCGTGATGTACTACTTCGGCACCGGCGCGATCCAGGGGTTCGCGGTCACGCTGTCCCTCGGCATCCTGACCACGCTCATCTCCGTCCTCTGGTGCTGCAAGGTCTTCCAGCGGGCGCTCGTGCAGAACGGCACGATCACGCAGTGGAAGATGGCGCTCTTCTTCAAGACGCCCCACGTGGATTTCGTCCGCCTCGCCCGTCCCGCGGTGATCCTGTCCGCCATCGTCATGGCCCTGAGCGTGTTTATCTTCGTCCAGCGCGGGCCGTCGCAATTCGGCATCGACCTCAAGGGCGGTTCGATGCTCCACGTCTCCTTCGCCGAACGCCAGGATATCACCAACGTCCGATCCACCGTCGCCTCCATCAAGACCAACGTGGGCGGTTCGGAAGTCGAGAAGTATCCGGACGCGGAAATCCAGACGGTGGCGCAGGCGGGCCAGGGATGGAAGTCGGTCTCCGGCATCGCGCAGAAGGAAGCGTTCGAGTTCCAGATGCGGACCGTCAATCCGGAACTCGACCAGGTGAAGGCGGACCTCCAGACGGCGTTCCGGGGCCGCCTCTCGCACGTCCCCTTCGAAGACACGGCGGACTTCGTGCCCAACGACCGGGAATTCGACGGACGCGGCCGCGGCGCCGCGCTCAACCTCTATTTCAGGGACTCGCCGGAATACTCCCTGCAGAAGATCGACGAGGAGGCCGCCAAGGAACTGAAGGACGTCCTCGACAAGGACGCCAACGGCAGGCCGTTCTTCCTCCTGGAGCCTTTGGCCGACGCGCCGCCCGGCCTGAAGAAGGCGCAGCTCATCATCTCGAAGCCGGACGCGATGAGGCTGACCGAGGCCAAGGAGCGCTTCCGCACGCTCGGCAAGTCCGGCAAGATCCCGCTGTCGCGCGACCCCTTCGTGTCGTCGGAGCGCGTCCACGCGGCGGTCGCCACGGAAATGCAGAACAGCGCGGCGTGGGCCATGATCTGGTCCTGGTCGCTCATGATCGTGTACGTGGCGTTCCGGTTCAGCCGGATGGCCTTCGGCGTCGCCGCGGTGATCGCGCTCATCCACGACGCGGTGATCGCCATCGGGTTCACCTCGCTCGCGGGCTGGCTCGTCCCGAAGAGCTGGGGACTGAGCTTCGAGATGAACATGAACACGGTCGCCGCCGTGTTGACGATCATCGGCTTCTCGATCAACGACACGATCGTGACGTTCGACCGGATGCGCGAGAACTTCGGGCTGATGAAGAAAGAGTCGCTGAAGGAGATCATCAACGCGAGCGTCAACCAGACGCTCTCGCGGACGATCCTGACGGCGTTCACGGTCTGGGTCACGTGCCTGGTGCTCTACTTCTTCACGATGACGTCGGGCGGCGGCATCGCGTCGTTCGCGTTCCCGCTTCTCATGGGCGTCCTGGTCGGGTCGTACTCGACGGTCTACATCGCGGCCCCGATCCTGATGTGGTGGTTCAAGGGCAAGAGACCAGAGACAGCGTAGTCCACGAGATCGGGTGGGACCCAAGCGGGATCCCTTGCACGAGCGATTTCCGATTGACGATTTCCGATTCCCGGAACGACACGCGAGATCCTGCGAAAAACGAGCTCAAGCCCTTGCACTTGTTCGGTTCTTCGAAGGCGCCGAGTCTGGAACCACGAACCGGACGAAGAACCGCGCACGAACGCTGAACTCGGAACTCAGAACTCGGGACGGAACCCCGGTGAGGACTTTTCCCCCAATTAGGCTCAAGCCGAGCCCTCTCCCCGTCCGATAAGTCATCTAGATTCCGTTTCGATTCCTTGAGGGGGAGAGTCATGACCACCACCGCCAAGATCGCCATCGCCGCCGTCATCGTCGCCGCGCTCGCCGCCGTCATCGGCTACGACTTGATGTACGGCAAGCCGAAGCCGGCGGACGGCGCCGCCGACGCGGCGCCCCGCGCGGACAGCGGGCTGATCATCCAGGACGCGACCCCCCGCGCCGGCCCCGCCGACCTGATCGGCGAAGCCGAGCGGCGCGAAGCGGGCGCCTCCACGGTCAACGCGGCGCCGCTGCCCGACCTCGAGCGGCCCGCGGCCCCCGTCGCCCCCGCCCCGCTGCACGTGGATCCGGCCCCGTCGAACGAGGAGTACATCGTCCAGGCCGGCGAGACGCTCGCCGACATCGCGGAGCGGAAGTACGGGGACCCGAACAAGTGGACGGTCATCGCGAAGGCCAACCGGAGCGTGAACCCGAACCGGATGCGCATCGGCACGAAGCTGGTCCTCCCCAGCACGGCCGCGCCCGCCCCGGGGGAAACCGTCGCCATCGATCCGCCCGCCGCCCCTGCGGCCGGCGTGCCCAAGACCTACACGATCCAGGCGGGCGACGCCCTCTCCAAGATCGCCAAGAAGTTCTACGGCACCACCTCGGCCGCGGCGAAAATCCAGGAAGCTAATCCTGAAGTCCTGAAGGACGCGGACTTCCTGCCGGCCGGCGCGACGATCAACCTCCCCGAGGCCCCCGCGGCGGCCCCGGTGACCGCCTCGACGGGCGAGCCCGGCGCCACGCACACGACCGCGCGCGTCGATCCCGCGACGCCCACGGGCCGCTCGCACACCGTGGCGCGCGGCGACAGCCTCTGGAAGATCGCCGAGAAGCACCACGGCGGCCTGGGAGTCCTGGCGTACATGGACAAGATCGTCGCGGCCAATCCCGACAAGCTGGCCTCGAAGAACACGACGCTGCGCGGCGGCTGGGTGCTCGCGCTCCCCGACGCCGAATAACCCGAAGATCCCCGTCACGACATAGGCCGCTCGCAAGAGCGGCCTTTTTTTTTCAGTTTGTGCGGGGAACGACGAACCCGGAACGAACGCCGAACTCAGAACTCCGAACTTCCATTATGATCAGGGAGTGTCCATCCGCTTCTTCTGCCCCTCGTGCGCGTACGAGGCCCCCGTCGCCGACGAATACAAGGGCACCTCGCTGAAGTGCCCCCAGTGCGCCGCGTCGTCCGTCGCCGGCGCCGCTCCCGACGGTGAAACGCCGGGCCGCCCCTGCCCCTTCTGCGCCGAGCCCGTGCGGCCCGCCGCGCGCAAGTGCCGCCATTGCGGCGAGATCCTGGATCGCGGGCTGGCGATCGCCAAGCAGCAGGAGCGCCTCCGCGAGATCGAGCGGCGCCAGGCGGTGCTGATGACGGAAATCCCGGGCGCGAGGGCCGCCTTCATCTGCGGCGCGCTCTCGATCCTCTCCTCGCCGGGGATGATCGTCGGGATGATGCTGGGAAGCCTGGCGATCCTGCTCGGGGCGGCCGCGCTTCGCGAGGCGCCCCGCTACCCCGGCCTGGACGGCGTCCGCCGCGCCCGGACCGCCATCAAGCTCGGGATCGGAGGCATCGTCGCCAGCCTGATCGTCATGGCCATGATCCT
>DASTON010000137.1:0-4429 GCA_035762525.1 Planctomycetota bacterium
CCGCTTCGACCAGCCGCAGGGCGTCGAGACCGTTCGACGCGCTCGTCGCCTCCATGCCCCATTTCCGGAGCGACCCCTCGAGGATCCGCCGGTTGGTGGCGTTGTCGTCGACGATGAGCGCCGGCAGTCCGCGGAGGTCGATTTTCCCCTTGGACTTGGACTCCACCGGCGCCCGGGCGACGCGGATCGTGAAGTGGAACGTGCTCCCGCGACCCTCCTCGCTCTCCACCCAGACCTTGCCGTTCATGAGCTTCACGAGCTGGGTCGTGATGCTCAGCCCCAGCCCGGTGCCGCCGTGTTTCCGCGTCGACGATCCGTCGACCTGCTTGAACGGCTCGAAGATCGCCTTGAGCTTGTCGGCGGGGATGCCGATGCCGGTGTCGCGCACGAGGAATCGCAGGTAGACGCCGTGCTCGTCCTCGCTCTCGCGCGCGACGCGGACGAGGACTTCGCCCTTCTCGGTGAACTTGATCGAGTTGCCGACGAGATTCATGAGGATCTGCCGGAGCCGGCCGGAATCGCCGATGAAGCAGTCCGGCACGTCGCCGGGGACGTGGCACAGGAGTTCCAGGCCCTTCCGGTGGGCCGACAGCGCCAGCACGCGAACCGTGTCGTCGAGCGTGTCCCGCAGGCGGAACTCGGCGGCCTCGAGCTCCAGCTTCCCCGCCTCGATCTTCGAGAAGTCGAGGATGTCGTTGATGACCGTCAACAGGGAGATGGCGGAGGACTTCACCATGTGGAGGTAGTCGCGCTGCTCCGGCGACAGTTTCGTGTCGAGGGCGAGCTCGACCATCCCGATGATGCCGTTCATCGGGGTGCGGATCTCGTGGCTCATGTTCGCCAGGAACTGGCTCTTCGCCTGCGCGGCCGCCTCGGCCGCCTCCTTGGCGTGCTTGAGGTGCTCCTGGGACTCCCGCAGCTCGGCGGTCCGGTCGAGGACTTTCTGCTCGATCCCGCGGTTCGTCTCCTCCAGCTCGGCGCGGCGCGCGGCGATGTTCTTCATCTCCCGGATGCCGCGGAGGCACGAGGCGATGAGGAAGAGGTCGATGAAAAGGACCCAGCCGGCGTGTTCGAGCCACCGCCACGAGTTGGCCGAGAGGACGCCGAAGACCGACTGCGGCCAGAAGATGCCGCGGAGGAAGTGGTCCAGGGCGACGATCGCGGAGGCCGTGATGAGCACCTTCCAGTCCCGGTAGAAGGCGAGGAACGCCAGCGAGCCGAAGACGTGGAAGTGCGTTTCGATGCGGCCGCCCGTGAGGTGGATCAGGAGCGCCGAGAAGAGCATCTGGCCGGCGGCGATCACGTGGCGCGTCAACGCCCGGCCCGGCTGGAAGATGGCGAGCGCGACGGGCAGCGACGCGATCGCGCCCCCGAGCACCAGCGCCGCCCACACATGGATGTGCGTCTGGCTGACCGCCCCTTCCCACGTGCTGGGGGAGATCGTGACCGCGGCGACGAGGCCCGCGATCCACTGGAACAGCATGAGCCCGGCGAAGAGGTGGTCGCATCGGCGGATGACGCTGGCCCGATGCTCCCGGAAGAGCTCTTCGGCGCGGGGGGACAGGGCGAGTTCGCTCATGGGTGGTCCTCATCGCATGAAGCCGCAAACAGGAGGCATCCGAAGACGGACGTCGAAGCCGTTGGAAGCGAGGAGTCGCGGAGGCGTTCGAGCACCAGGTCGAGGCCGGCGTTGTCGCCGCTGTGCCCCCGCGCCGAGGTGATGCCGCCGCTGAAGAGACGGGCTCCGTCCGGGGCGAAGAGCAGCGCATGGCCGGACGTTTCGATTCCAAAGCGCCGGGCTTCCGCGCCTTCGGGATCGGCGACGGTCTCGACGCCCGGGATCGCCTCGGCCGAGCGCCACAGCCCCTGGCGCTCCCACCCGGCGGCGGCCCCGGGGGGCCGGATGAAGACCGCCTTCACGACGGGTTTCACCGTCGCCCTCGCCAGCAGCGTGTTGAGCTGCTCGACGCTGGCGCGCGAGCAGGGGCAGTGGGGGTGAAGGAACATCAGCAGCGTGGGCCGGACGGGGTCCCGACCGAGCGCGCCCCCGGCCGCCCAGCCGGCCGCGACCCCGGAGGAAGGCCCGGGCGCGTTGGCGTACGACGTCAGCAGCCAGGCTCCGACGGCGACCAGGGCCGCCCACGCGACGACGAGCAGTCCCCGGGCCCAGCTCTTGAAGGCAGGGTATTGCCCCGGGACAGCGGCCTGCATAGATGCCGCCCATCATAGCATGGGGACAGTGCATAAGGAATGCATCAATGATTCTTTTTTTTCGGGGAGGGAACCGGGACCCTGGATCACTTCGGACCCTGCACGCCGGACTTTGATTTGAGCTTGGGGTACTTCAGCAGCACGAACGTGGCCGGCAGCGTGGTGAGCGAGGCGAACAACCCCATCAGGATCGCCAGGCCCGTGAACATCCCGAACCAGATCGTCGGCTTGAAGTTCGAGAACATCAGGATGATGAAGCCGGCGAAGACGATCGAGGTCGCGATGAGGATCGAGCGGCCGATCGTCGCGTGGGAGCGCCGCACCGCCTGGGGGATGTCCCCGGCCACCGCCGCGAGCTCCAGCTTGAATCGAACCGTGTACTGGATCGCGGCGTCGATCCCCACGCCCATCGCCACCGACGCGATGACGACCGTCACCATGTCGAGCGCGATCCCCGTGAACCCCATCGTGCCCAGCACGAGGAAGACCGGAAGCACCTGGGGCAGGAGCACGAGGACCGCGAGCTTCGGCGACCGGAACAGCCAGCAGAGCATGATGAAGATCGCGATCACCGCCAGGATGAACGTCTCGCGCGTGGCGTCGATCAGCGTGTTCAGCATGTTGGAGTAGAGGAGGAAGATGCCCGTCGGCCGCGCCTTCAGCCCCTTGAGCTCGGTCGATTCGAGCGAAGCCAGGTTCGCCTTCAATTCCCTCAGGATGCGGTTGCGGTTCAGCGTTGGCGCCGTCTCCTTCATGCGCACGAGGACGCGCGAGACCGTGAAGTTCCAGTTGCAGAACTCGCCGACGAGCCCGCGCTCGATGCGCTCCAGCTTCTGTTTCACCTCGCGGCCGCACGGCTTGCACTCGGCCGACCGCTCGCTTCCCACGATCGGAGGCGACGCCGCGTCCTTCACGCCCTCGCTCTTCACATGGCCGTTTTCGCAGACCCACTCCAGCCGGCGCCCCGCGACCGCGTCCACCATGCCGATGATCTGCGGGTCCTTCATCCCGGGCATTGACTTCCTGACCTCGTCGAGGAGCGTCTTGAACGAGCGCACGTTGCCGGTCTCCGGAACGCCGTCGAAGAACTTCGCCGAGGCGGCGAGCGCCGCGAGTCCCTCGGGCGTCTTGAAGTAGCCGGGCTTGTCCGACGTCAGGATCACCTCGAGCGGCGTCGTGCCGCCCATCCGGTTGTCGATGTAGTCGAGCCCCTGGTAGATCGGGCTCTTCTTGAGGAAGTAGTCGATGAACTTCGTCTCGACGTTGATCTTCAACGTCCCCCAGATCGACACGGCCAGCACCGCGAGGCTGAAGAGGACGACCGCGCGCGGCGCGCGCAGGACGAGCGTCTCGAGCAGCTTCAGCGGGCCGCGCGAGGCGGCCGTCGCGCCGCGGCCGGAGACCTGGAGCGGCTTGAGCCGCACGACCGACGCGGGCAGGTACGTCATCACGATTCCGAGGCCGACCCCCATCCCGATCGTCATCATCCAGCCGAACGTGCGCACGGGGTTGATGCCGCTCGGCGTGTGCGCGAGCGTGCCCGCCATCGTCGCGAGGCACGAATAGAGGCACGGCCGCCAGATCTCGATCGGGGCGAGCGTCGCGGAGTCGGCGCCCGGCTCCTCCGGATGGAGCGCCCGCCGCTCGAGGTAGCGCTCGATGAAGTACACCGTGTACGGCAGCATCAGGACGAAGAGGAGGACGGGCATGTTCGACGTCACGACGGTGACCTTCTTGCCCGCCATCACCATGAGGGCCAGCATGACCGCGACCGGAAGGAGGCACGTGATCATCGGCAGGACGACCCACCGCACCCGCCGGTAGATGATGAAGAGCGTCAGGGAGAAGACCGCGAGCGACAGGAGGCCGAAGACCCAGATGTCGCCCTGGATGTGCTCGACGAGCAGGATGTTGATGAAGGAAAGGCCCGACATCCGCAGCGGTTCGTCGAACTTCGGCCCCCACGCGGTCGTCAGCTCGCGGAGGCGCTTCACGAGGTACAGCCGCCGCTTGTCGAGGTCCTTCTTGCCTTTCTGGTACCGGGGCTCGATCTCGGCGAGGCGCTTCCGCGACGCGTCGTCCCTGGCTTCCAGGAGCCGGGGGCGTTCGGACTCGTAGATTTCGACCTCCGGCGGGATCGAGAGGTAGACGATCACGGACGCGTCCTCGCCGCCGGGGGAGATCAGATTCCCCAGGGCCTGCGTGTGGTTGAGGAGCT
>DASTON010000138.1:0-5484 GCA_035762525.1 Planctomycetota bacterium
GGCGATCGCCCTCGTCCCGCTCCTTGGATTGGCGGCGTACTTTGCGTTCAAGGGGAAGCCCGCGGAGCCCGTGGTCGCGGCAAAGACGCCGGACAAGTTGCCCGAGTCGCCGAATTCCAAGGACAAGGACAAGGAACCGGAGGTCAAGAAGGTCGACCCTCCCAAGCAGGATCCCAAGATTGTCGAGATCCCGCGCATCCGCGTCACGATTCGGAAGCTCCCCGGACACTCCGAACTGGTCACCAAGTTCAACGACGCCGCGGACAAGATCAATTCGATGCGGGACCCCGAGCAGTACAAGCCCGTCCTGGACGACCTGCAGAAGCTGGTGGCCGATGCCCAGGGCAAGGACCCGTATGAGGACATCCGGAACGCGTACTCGGACGTCATCAGGGCGATCAGGGAACGCGCGGACCAGGTCTTCACCTGGCTTTCCGACGAGGTCGCGAGCCTGAAGGCGGCCGGCCGGTTTGGCGACGCCCTGAAAGCCTGGGAGTGGTTCCCCGGAAACCTCGATCCGGTGGGCACCTACGGCCGCAAGATCGACGCCCAGAGGAAGTCCATCCGCGGCGAGGCGGACGCCTACTTCGGGAAGTCGATGAAGGAGATCGAAACTCTCGTCAGCGCGGGAAAGCTCGAGGAGGCGCATCTCCTGCTCCTGAGAGCCCTCGAGATCGGCATCGACGACCTGTACGCCAAGGCCGAAAAGCGGATGGTGGAGCTGACGAAGCTGGTCGACGACGCGGTCAAGCGGAGGACGGAGGAGGAGCTCGCCGCTTTCGAACGCACCAAGGACGCCGAGAAGGAGGCCGCGAAGGCGGCGGCGCTCTACCAGGACCAGTTCTGGAAGTTCGTGTCCGAGCGGAAGCTCGACGGCGCCCAGGCGTTCCTGGCGAAACAGAAGGCCGGCGGGACGCCGGAGGTCCAGCAGGCGATCACCGGCATGGAGCGGGCGCTCATGGAGCTCCGGATGGCGTTCGGGATCGTCGGGACCATCCTGCAGCCGCAGGCGGGCAAGACCGTGTCGCTCGCCTTCCTCGAAAACGGCCGCCAGCAGAACCGGTCCTTCCTCTTAAAGGCGGTCCGCGACGGGCAGATCGTGTACGCGGTCGAGGGCCGCGAGTTGACCGTGCCGGTCGCGGATCTGCATTCGAGCGAGATCGCCAAGCAGGCGACCTTGGGATCCGAGGGAGACCGGGATCTCCTGAACGGAGTGGCCCGCCTGCTCGACGGTGGCTTCGACGAGGCGCACCTCCACCTCGGCAACGTCGGCGAGCGCGCCTCCGGCCTCGTGGCGTTCGTGGAGAAGTCGACGGCCTTCCTCGAACGCAATATCCCGGTCATGAAGGAGCGCGCGGCCCGGTTCGTGACCGAGAAGCAATGGGAGCGCGCCATCCAGGAGTACACGAAGCTGGCGTCGCTCCCGAAGGAGCGGCAGGAGGCCCTGCGGGCCCGCGCCCGGGCGTACTACCAGGTCAACAACTTCATGGCGGCGGTTTCCGACATCGACTCCCTCTTCGACATGGACGACTACGCCGACGCCAACCTGGAGCTCCTCAACCAGTCGTTCAAGCGCTCCGCGCTCATCGACAAGGCGATCCGGATGTACGAGAAGGCGAGCGCCAAGAAGCCCGAGAGCGTGCAGGTCCTGGCGAGCCTGGTCGCCCTCTACATGCAGATCCACGATTTCGCGAAGGCCAAGGAGACGCTGGGGCGGGCGCAGAAGCTCAAGGGGGGCGGCCGCGAGCTCGCCGGACTCGCGCACCTCGTGGACGTGGCGCTGGAGCCCGCGTTCCCCGGCAAGACGTTCCGCGCCCAATTCGGACGCTACGACCTCGAGACCAACGTGAGCCAGGAGTACGCCACCAAGATGGCGCGGTTCATGGACAAGGTCTACCAGAGCTACATCAAGGTCTTCCCGTACAAGAAGAACGAGACGCTGCGCTTCCACTTGAAGCTCTTCTCGACGGAGGGCGAGTTCTTCTCCTACTACAAGCGCTCGACCGGCGCCGATCCGTCGGGCCCGCACGGAAAGATCCTGGCCTACTACATGTCGCTGACGAAGGAACTCGTCGGGTGGAACGCGGACGGAATCGAGGAGACGCTCCAGCACGAGGGGTTGCACCAGTACTTCGACTACTTCATCGAGGACTGCCCGATCTGGTTCAACGAGGGATACGCGAGCTTCTTCGAGACCTCCACCGCCGACCAGGTCCGGTTCAACGACGGCCGCCACAACACCGCGGAGTGGCTGCGCGTCCAGAGGGAACTCCCGTCCATGAAGGAGATCTTCATGATGAGCGGGGACGTCTTCCGGGCGAAGGGCGCGTGGCACTACGGGAGTTCCTGGTCGGTCGTCTACTGGTTCGTGAAGTCGGGCCGGAAGAAGATCCTCGACCGGTATTTCGAGGCGCTCATGGAAGGAAAGACCCAGCAGCAGGCGTTCGACGCGATCTTCGGCCCGGGCAAGGAAGACATCGACGACTTCGACGCGAGGTGGAAGAAGGCGGTCCGAACAGGAAACTACGACGAATAAGGCGAGTTAGCGCCTTGAGCCAAGGAGCTTGGGCCTGGCGATTTCCGATTGACGATTGACGATTATCGTCCTCAGAGCTTTTTCACCGTTTCGGCGATGCGGCGGCGCGCCGCCGCCGGATCCAGATCCTTGGGCGGGCCGTCCCTGAGAAGCGAGCGCACCGCGTCCGCCTGGGGGCGCTTCATCGCGGCGAAGACGGTCCGGCGAAACGCCTCCGGAGTGCCGGCCATCGCGGCGGCCAGATCGGCTTCATCCACCCACTCCAGCAGCGTCTTCAGGTCTTCAGCGCGCATTCGGTCGAGGTCGTCGAAATCGAAGACCAGCGTCATGAAATCAACGGAGACGTTTTTCGGGGAGCCCTCCGGCCGCAGGTCGCGGGCGTCCCAGTAGCGCATCCGGACCCGGTCGGAGGCGGAGCACGGGCCGCAGTAGAACCGGATTTCGCCCGCCGCGCCGACGCCCGGGATCACCGCGTATCCCTCCGCTGATGAGGGACACCGCAGGCATTTCATGGGTGTATTGAAGCAGACTTCGGACTGAAGACTACAGACTTCGGCAACCGCAGCGCGGCAGCACTTCCTAGGCCCCTCCGCGGGCGGCAAGCTTGGCGCGGGCTTCGTTGAGGTACGGCTCGACGAGCTTGCGCTTCGTCGGGTCGAGGTCGATGCAGCGGGTCCAGTCGGCGATCGCCTCCGCGAACCGCTTCAGGGCGAACAGGGCCATGCCCCGTTCGAAATAGGCGCCTTGAAGCCGCGACTGGAGCTTGATGGCGCGCGTGAGGTGCTCCACGGCCTGCTCCAGGATGTCGCGCGGCCGCTCGCCTTTCGCGAGCATGTGCTTCGCGAGCGCCATCTTCACGACGCCCAGGTCCTTGAACACGTACGCGTAGGTCGGCTCCAGCTGCGCGGCGACGGTGAAGTCGTCGATGGCCTTGAAGAAATGCTCGCGCGGATCGGTCTTGGCCTTCCCCGCCTCCATGCCCATGTAGAAGTGCACGATCCCGCGGTTGTGGAAGCCGGCGCTGTACGACTCGTCGTACTTCACCGCCGCGGAGAGATCGTCCAGCGCCATCTTGAAGATCGGCGTGATGTCCTTGCCCTTGTCGCGCTGGAACCGGCCGCTGAAGAGCAGGAGGTTGGCGCGGTTGACCCGCGCCGCCGAACTCTCCGACCGCAGTTCGCAGGCCCGGCCGAAGTCGTCGAGCGCGTTCTTGCAGTCTTCCCGGGGGTCGACCCGGTCGAACGACGAGATGACGGCGCGCGCGAACCGGATGATGCCCCGCTGCGTCCGGATGTCGTAGTTCTTCGTCTGGCGTTCGATGGCGAGCCGGAGCCCCTCCTCCCCTTCCCCCAGCTTCTTCAGGACGGCATCGCGCCCCCCCACGACGGCTCCGCCCGAGCCCCGCACGTTCTCCATCACCATCAGGTCGCGGAACATGTGGACCGCCTCCTCGAGGCGGCCGGCGTTGAGGGCGGCGATTCCGCGCGTGAAGAGCAGCTCGTCGTCGCTGACGATCGGGGCGCCCGAGAGGAACCGGTCGAGGTCGTCCGCGAGCGCGCGCGCGGAGTCGTACCGGCGCAGCGGATCCTTGGCCATGGCCCGCATCAGGATCCGCTCGAGATCGGCCGGAACCTGGGGATTCACCGACGTCGGCGGCGGAAGTTCCTCGCGCACGACCTTGAAGCACACTTCGAAGTGGCTCTTCCCCTCGAAGGGAGGCCGGCCGGTCAGGAGGAAGTAGAGCGTGGCGCCGATCGAATACACGTCCGACCGCGCCGAGAAGTCGTGCGTGCGGCCTACGGCCTGCTCCGGCGGCATGTACGCCGGCGTGCCGATGATGCGGCCCGTGCGGCTCAGCTCCGCGGCGGCCATGGGATCGAGGTCGACCAGGCGCGCGAGGCCGAAATCGGCGACCTTCACGACGCCGTCCTCGCTCACGAGGACGTTTCGGGGCTTCAGGTCGCGATGCAGGATTCCCTCGGCGTGCGCCGAGTCGACGGCGCGCGCCACGTCGCGCATGATCTCCCCGGCTTTCCGGACCGACATCCCCTTGGCGCGGATTTCCTCGAGCGTCGCGCCTTCCACGTACTCCAGCGCGATGAAGTGCTGGATCTCGAACTGGCCGCTGCCGCGCGTCCCGGCCTCGAGGACCCGCGCGATGTTCGGGTGGTGGAGCTTCGCCGTGCGCCGCGCCTCGGCCAGCAGCCCCTCGATCTCCGGCGACTTCCGGTTCTCCTTGAGCATCTTGATCGCGACGAAGCGGCGGCCTTCCGAGTCCCAGCACTTCCAGACGCCTCCGAGCGAGCCGCGGCCGACCTGGTGGATCCGGAAGTACTTGCCGAACGCGTTCATCGGCTCCTGCATCGCGGCGCGGACGATCGGCGGAATCTCCTCGGGCGCCGCGGGGCGCGCGGGCTTCGCGGCCGGCGGGCCGTGCTCCGCGATTTCGGCCGCGGACGCGCGGCGCGTCGGGACTTTTCTTTCGTCCTCGGGCGGCGGAAAGGCGATGGTACGGTCGTCCTCGAGCGGCGCGGGCACCGGCGCGGAGTCGCCGGGAACCTCCGTCGGAGCCCCGCCGGTGATGGCGTCGACCTGGTCGCGCTGCACGTAGTCGTGGGCGATGAGGACTTCTTCGAGCGGGATGTTGGCCGCCCCTCCCCGCCGGATCTCCGCCGCCTCGCGGACGCACTCGTCGATTTGAGCGCGCGTGGCGAGCTTGCGCTCCAGCAGGGTCTTGATCAGCGTTTCTTGGTCCATGGCGAGAGGCGCCGGGGGCCGCGCACGTGGTCCCCGGCGGTGGAGAGCCCCATTTTATCCATACGGGGGCAAATTCTCAACGGCGGGCTAGAGCGCGAGGGCCTCGATCAGTTCGGAGGGGGTCTTCTTCAGGCCCGGGATGAGAGGGGTGTCCGCAGTCGTGTACGGCCGCGCCTCGGTTTCGCGCAGCC
>DASTON010000139.1:0-3542 GCA_035762525.1 Planctomycetota bacterium
CGTGGAGGCGGCGGGGATCGTCGCCCTCCGGTACTCGCCCCTCTGGTTCTTCGCGCTCATCAGCAGCGCGGCGTCGGGGTCGCGCCTCTTCCTGAAGCGCGTGGTGCGGGAGCTCAAGAAGGACGGGGCGCTCCCAAAGGATGCGCGCATCGGAACCGCGGAAGACCTCCTGACCGCGCTCCAGCGGGCGTCGCTGGCGACGACGGTACCCTTCGACCAGCCGCCCCTTTCCTTCCGCGACCTCGGCGGCCTTCGCCGGCGGATCGCGCGCGACTACAAGCGGCTCTACCGGACGACACGTAAGTCCATTCCTTCCCCGGAGTCCCTGTGGAAGCGCCTGATGAAGGTCCGGGCGCGCCAGGCCATCCCTTTCCTCCGGCTCTCCGGGGCGATGACGCTGGCGGGAGCCCGCGCGGCCGGGCGGACGTCGGGCAAGCTCTTCCACGAGAAGATCGTCCGGTCGTATGCGGCGTCGATCGACGAGGTGAAGAAGGAGGGGTTCGCGTCGTACTTCGCGTCGGCGGCGCGGCCTTACTTTGGCGCGATGGGCGGCGCGTTTCATCCGGGGACGCCAACCACGACCGAGCGCCTGCTGACCCGTCGGAAAGGGAGTTTCTAGTTCTTGGTTCGGGGTTCGTTCTGGGTTCCGGGTTCGTGCAAGAACCACGAATGAACGAAGAACGACGAATGAACCCAGAACCCGGAACTCTGAACTCGGATCCTACGCCTCGGCGGGACTCTCCAGCTGCTTCCTCCGCGACTCCCACTGCTCCCACGTCATGAGGATCTCGCGGGCGCTCGACCCGTTGTGCTTGCCGACGATGCCGAACGCCTCCATCGTCTCGATGAGCCGCGACGCGCGCGAGTAGCCGACCTGGAGCTTGCGCTGGAGGAGCGACGTCGAGCCGCGCTGTTCTTCGAGCACGACCCGCACCGCATCCTCGAACAGCTCGTCGTCCATCGATCCCTCGGCCTCCGACGCCTGGTCGATCTGCACGAGCTCCTGGTGGTAGACGGGCTTTCCCTTGCTCCGGAGGAACTGGACCACGCCGCGGATCTCCTCGTCGCTCGTGAACGTGCACTGCCCGCGCTGGAGCAGGTACGTCGGGGCCATCAGGGTCAGCATGTCGCCCTTCCCGAGGAGCCGCTCGGCGCCCTTGGAGTCGAGGATGATCCGGCTCTCGATCGCGCTCGCCACGCGGAATCCGATCCGCGAGGGCATGTTCGCCTTGATGAGGCCCGTGATGACGTCGGTCGACGGCCGCTGCGTGGCGCAGATCATGTGGATGCCGACCGCGCGGGCCTTGGCGGCCAGAGTCGAGATCGACAGCTCGACTTCCTTCCGCGCCGTCTGCATCAGGTTGGCCATTTCGTCGATCACGACGACGATGTAGGGCATGAACGTCGGGGAGGCCTTGGCCTCCTCGTCGGAGAGTCCCCGCTCCTTGAGCCGCTCGAGGATCCCCTTCTCGCCGAGCTTGTTGAACGAGTCGATGTTGCGCGCCTGCACGCCCTTCAAGAGCAGGTACCGGTCCTCCATCTCCTTGAGGAGCCACTCGAGGACCTGCGCCGCCTTGCGGGCGTCATCGATGACCGGCGCCCAGAGGTGCGGGATCTCCGCGAAGGGCGCGAGCTCGACTTTTTTCGGGTCGATCAGGATCAGCTTCATCTCGTCCCAGCTCATCCCGACCAGGAGCGTCGTGATGATCGTGTTGAGGCAGACGCTCTTGCCGGAGCCGGTCGATCCGCCGATCAGGAGGTGCGGCATCGAGGTGAGGCTCTTGACGATCGCCTCGCCGGAGTTCGTCTTGCCGAGGACGATCGGGAGCGGGATCTTCCGCAGGTCGCGGTAGCCCTTCTCGAGGAACGACCGCATCCGGACGATGTCGGCCGTCGGGTTCGGGACTTCGACGCCCACCGTCGTCTTGTTCGGGATCGGGGCGACGACGCGCACCTGGGCCGCGAGCTTCATCGTCAGCTCGGCCTCGCGCTGCGCCACGGACGAGCAGGTCGTGCCGGGGGCCAGCTCGAGTTCGAAGGTCGTGGTGGCGGGTCCGATCTCGTAGTGGACGCACTTCGCCGAGATCT
Source organism: Planctomycetota bacterium (assembly GCA_035762525.1). Classification (GTDB taxonomy): domain Bacteria; phylum Planctomycetota; class MHYJ01; order MHYJ01; family JACPRB01; genus DASRJF01. The sequence continues at coordinate 2,089 of DASTON010000139.1, forward strand.
CGTATTCGCGCAGCGTGTTCTCGATGACCGCGATGCGGTCCCGGATCTCGGGCTCCTTCATCGAGTTGAGGCTCTCCCCCGCCTCCTCGAAGATCTCGATCGGCGGCTGTTCGTAGGGCATGAGCTTGGGCCGGCTGTGAGACTCCGCGGCGGCGCGGAGCGCGTTCCGCGATTCGCGCTTCGGCGCGGGGATCACGGGGGCGGCGGCGTCGATGGGCGGCTTCGATTCATCCTCGGGCGCCGACAGCTTCACGCTCGGGGCAGGCTCCCGGGCTTCCTCCGCGATCGCCTCGGCCGCGCGCCGGCGCTCTTCCGTCACGCGGCGCGAAATCTCCTCCTCGACGCCTTCTTCCTTCGCCGGCAGGATCACCGGAACCGCCTTGACGGCCGGCTTCGCCGCGCTTCGCCTGCCGATCAGCCTCACCACCCACGACGCGGCCGCGGCCGCGCCCTTGTAGATCATCCAGTCGGTGGCGAGGACGATGGAGACGCCGAACGCCAGCAGGACGACGAGCCACGTGCCGGCGATGCCGAGGTCGCGGGTCAGCGCCTGCTCCAGGCCCTTGCCGTAGATGCCGCCCAAGCCGGGCATCGTGCCCGCCCAGCCGAAGGTCTTGGGGCCGCAGATCGGCTGGATCGACAGAAGAGTCGAGCAGGCGAAGACGGCCACGACGGCCGCGAAGAGCTTCACGTACAAGCCGGCGAGACGGCGGCGGAAGAACACCAGGAAGGACCAGAAGCCGACCAGGAACACCACGAGATAGGCCGCGAGGCCGAAGTGTCCCAGGAGTCCGAAGGCGACGCGGGAGCCCATGAGGCCGCCGCGATTGGAGACCGGATCGTTCGGCGGATGGTGGATGCTCGGGATGTCCTTCGGGTCGTAGGTGACGAGGGACACGAAGACGAAGAACGCGCATAGGACGAAAAGGAGCGCGCCGAGTTCCTGGAACTTCTCCCTCCAGGGGGAGCCGCCCTCCGACGGGCCTTCCTTCGCTTTCTTCGCCACGTCACCTCCTCATCAACACCCACGTCGCGAATCCCAGGCCGGCCGCGACGCCGTACACCGCGAAGACGAGGAACCGGTTCCGCGTCGAGAGTTTCTCCACGACGCGGATCGAGGCGAGGCTCAGCCCGAAGGTGATCCCCGCCCCCAGAAGTATCGGTACAAGGGGGAGGTCCACTTGACCCAGATCGAGCTTCCGCGCCTTCCAGGCGCAGGCCCCGATGATGGCCGGAATCGAAAGGAGGAAGGAGAACCGGACCGCCTCGCCCCGTTCGATCCCGCTCAACCAGCCCGCGCCGATCGTGCTGCCGGACCGGGACAGGCCCGGGAGGCGGATCGCCTGGGCCAGGCCGATGGCGAGGATTTTCCACGCCGGGGCATCGGCGATCCGCTGGTCTCCCTTGGAGCAGCGGTCTGCGCAAAAGAGGAAGATCCCGTTCGCCACGAAGCA
>DASTON010000140.1:0-4774 GCA_035762525.1 Planctomycetota bacterium
TCAACACGAGCAACTCGCCGCTCGGCATGGTGCTGGACGCCGTACCCGTCATCCCGCCGGACCTGCGTCCGATGGTGCAGCTGGACGGTGGCCGCTTCGCGACCTCCGACCTGAACGACCTGTACCGCCGGGTCATCAACCGGAACAACCGTCTGAAGCGTCTGCTCGACCTCGGTGCCCCCGAGATCATCGTGAACAACGAGAAGCGCATGCTCCAGGAGGCCGTCGACGCCCTCTTCGACAACGGTCGTCGTGGCCGTCCGGTCACCGGTCCCGGTAACCGCCCGCTGAAGTCCCTCAGCGACATGCTGAAGGGCAAGCAGGGCCGCTTCCGCCAGAACCTCCTCGGCAAGCGCGTGGACTACTCGGGCCGTTCGGTCATCGTCGTCGGACCCGAGCTGAAGCTGCACCAGTGCGGCCTGCCGAAGAACATGGCCCTGGAGCTCTTCAAGCCGTTCATCATCCGGAAGCTCGAGGACAAGGGCTTCGTGCAGACGGTGAAGAGCGCGAAGCGGCTCGTCGAGCGGGAGCGTCCCGAGGTGTGGGACATCCTGGGCGACATCATCAAGGGGCACCCGGTGCTCCTGAACCGCGCCCCGACGCTCCACCGGCTCGGCATCCAGGCCTTCGAGCCCGTGCTGGTCGAAGGAAAGGCGATCCGCATCCATCCGATGGTCTGCTCGGCGTTCAACGCGGACTTCGACGGCGATCAGATGGCCGTCCACGTCCCGCTGTCATTCGAGGCGCAGATCGAGTGCCGGATGCTGATGCTCTCGACGAACAACATCCTGCTCCCCTCCAACGGCCGGCCGGTCGCGACGCCCAGTCAGGACATCGTCCTCGGCTGCTCGTACCTGACGAAGGCGCGGTCGCTGAAGGAAGGCGAGAAGCGGAAGTTCTACGCCTCCGCCGAGGAAGTGCGCGCCGCGTACGACCACAAGCAGGCGGGGCTCCACGACCCGATCACGGTCCGGATCGACGGCAAGCGCCACGATTCGACGGTCGGCCGCGTCATCTTCAACGAGGTGCTCCTCCCCTGGGGGATCGAGTTCACCAACGTGGAGATGGACAAGAAGGCGCTCGAGACGCTCGTCGGCGACTGCCACCGCGCGCTGGGCGACAAGACCACCGCGATCATCCTCGACGCGCTGAAGAATCTCGGGTTCACCTACGCCACGCAGGCGGGGATCACGGTCGGCATCGACGACATCATGATCCCGCCGACGAAGGGGAACATCATCACGCGGGCGCAGAACGACGTCGCCGCGATCAACCGCCAGTACCAGCAGCGGGTGATCACCGACGGCGAGCGCTACAACCAGGTCATCAACACCTGGACGCTGGTGACGACCGAGGTCGAGGAGGAGACGTTCAGCGGCCTCGCGAAGGACCGCGACGGCTTCAACCCGATCTTCATGATGGCCCACTCCGGCTCGCGCGGCACGAAGGAGCAGATCCGCCAGCTCGCCGGGATGCGCGGCCTCATGGCCAAGCCGCAGAAGAAGATCACCGGCGGTCTGGGCGAGATCATCGAGTCGCCGGTCATCCACAACTTCAAGGAAGGGCTGACCGTGCTCGAGTACTTCGTGTCGACGCACGGCGCCCGCAAGGGACTCGCCGACACGGCTCTGAAGACGGCCGACGCCGGATACCTGACCCGCCGTCTCGTGGACGTGGCGCAGGACGTCATCGTCAACATCGAGGACTGCGGCACGGTCACCGGCATCGAGGTCGGCCCGCTGAAGGAAGGCGAGGAAATCATCGAGCCGCTCGCGGATCGCGTGCTCGGCCGCGTGGCGGTCGAGGACATCGTCGATCCGATCAGCGGCGAAGTGCTGGTGAAGGCCGGCGCGGAGATCGACGAGGCCGCCTCGGCGGCGATCGACGAGAGCCGCGACATCGAGAAGGTCATGATCCGCTCGGTGCTGAAGTGCGAGGCGCCGCGCGGCGTCTGCGCGAAGTGCTACGGACGGAACCTGGCCACGGGCCGCATGGTGGAGATCGGCGAGGCGGTGGGCGTCATCGCCGCGCAGTCGATCGGCGAGCCGGGCACGCAGCTCACCCTGCGGACCTTCCACATCGGCGGCACCGCCAGCCGCATCGTCGAGCAGTCGCGAATCAAGGCGAAGGTGGCGGGCAAGATCTACTTCCACGAGCTGGAGACGGTCGAGCGGACGTCGGGCACGGCGGTGGTGGTCGGCCACAAGGGCCAGATCGAGCTGCAGGACACGGACGGAAAGGTCCGGAACCGCTACTCGCCGCCGTACGGCGCCACGCTCCACGTGCGCGACGGCGCGATGGTCGCTCCGGGCGACGATCTCTTCGAGTGGGACACGTTCAACACGCCGATCCTCACGGAGAAGGCGGGAACGGTCCGGTTCGTGGACATCAAGGAGAAGGTCACGGTCCGCGACGAGGTGGACGAGAACACGGGACTCCGGCTCATGGTCATCATCGACGACCGCGAGAAGGTGCTCCATCCCCACGTCGACATCGTGAGCCCGAGCGGCAAGCGCGTCGCCTCGTACCCGCTGCCGACCGGCGCGCGCCTCCTGGTGCGCGACGGCCACGAAGTCACGGCGGGCGAGGTGCTCGTGAAGATCCGCCGCGAGATCTCGAAGACGCGCGACATCACGGGCGGTCTGCCCCGCGTGTCGGAGCTCTTCGAAGCGCGCAAGCCGAAGGACGCGGCCACCGTTTCGGAGATCGACGGGCGCGTGGAGTTCGGCGGCGTGAGCCGAGGCATGAAGAAGATGCTGGTGATCGCGGAGACCGGCGAGTCGCGGGAGTACCTGATCCCGCAGGGCAAGCACCTCCACGTGCAGGAGGGCGACTTCGTCCACGCCGGCGACCGGCTCACCGAGGGTCCGGTGAATCCGCACGACACGCTGAAGATCAAGGGCATCCAGGCGGTGCAGGAATATCTCGTGAACGAGATCCAGGAGGTCTACCGACTCCAGGGCGTCCGCATCGACGACAAGCACATCGAGACGATCGTGCGGCAGATGCTGCAGAAGATCCGCGTGGACGATCCGGGCGATACGAACTTCCTCGAAGGCGAGCAGGTGGACAAGTCGATGCTGAAGGTGGAGCAGGCGCGGGTGGAGGCCGAGGGCGGGCAGCCGGCGACGTATCAGCCGCTATTGCTCGGCATTACGAAGGCCTCGCTCTCCACGCAGAGCTTCATTTCCTCGGCGTCGTTCCAGGAGACCACGCGCGTCCTCACGGAGGCGTCGGTGCTCGGCATGACCGATCATCTGCGCGGCCTGAAGGAGAACGTGATCATCGGGCATCTCATCCCGGCGGGCACCGGAGTCCAGGGATACAAGGAGCTGGAAGTCGTTGCAGCCGAAGAAGATGATGTCGAGAAGCCTTCCGGCGACGAGGAAGAGGCAAAAACAGCTTGACCGGACGGCGATCCGATGACTAGACTACGTTTCTTTGCGCCCGAAACCATTTGGTATGGAGACATTTAGGTGCCAACCCTGAATCAACTCGTGCGACTCGGCCGGAAGCGGCAGCTGTCCAAGACCGCGTCTCCCGCCCTGAAGAACGCGCCCCAGAAGCGCGGGGTCTGCACCCGCGTCTACACGACGACGCCGAAGAAGCCGAATTCCGCGCTCCGCAAGGTCGCGCGCGTGCGGCTCACCAACGGCTTCGAAGTGACCGCCTACATCCCGGGGGAAGGGCACAATCTCCAGGAGCACTCGATCGTCCTGATCCGCGGGGGCCGCGTGAAGGACCTTCCGGGCGTTCGCTATCACATCATCCGGGGCACGCTGGACGCCTCGGGCGTGGACGGCCGCAACCAGAGCCGTTCGAAGTACGGAACCAAGCGGAAGAAAGGTCAGTAACGCGCCATGCGTCGTGCCGCCTACATCAAGAAGCGGGAAACGAAACCGGACGCCCGGTACAACAACGTCCTGGTCACCCGCTTCATCAACAGCCTGATGATCCAGGGAAAGAAGAGCGTCGCGGAGCGGATTTTCTACGGCGCGATGGACACGATCGAGCAGAAGACGGGCACGGACGGGCTGACGGTGCTGAAGACGGCGCTGCAGAACGTGAAGCCCATCCTGGAAGTGAAGTCCCGCCGCGTCGGCGGCGCCACGTACCAGGTCCCGGTGGAAGTCCGCCAGGACCGGCGCAACGCGCTCGCCCTCCGCTGGCTCATTTCGTACGCCCGCATGCGGCCGGACCATACGATGGCCGACCGCCTCGCCGCCGAGCTGATCGCCGCCTCGAAGAACGAGGGCGGCGCGGTGAAGAAGCGGGAAGACACCCACAAGATGGCGGAGGCCAACAAGGCATTCGCGCATTACCGCTGGTAGCAGCGAGTTAGGACGGAGTTCACGTGCCCCGGCTGTACGATCTTTCTCATATGCGCAACATCGGCATCATGGCCCACATCGATGCCGGTAAGACCACGCTCACCGAGCGCGTCCTCTATTACACGGGGAAGGTGCATCGCATGGGCGAGGTCCATGACGGCGCCGCCACCATGGACTGGATGGAGCAGGAGCGCGAGCGCGGCATCACGATCACTTCGGCCGCGACGACCTGCCTCTGGAAGAACCACCAGATCAACATCATCGACACGCCCGGCCACGTCGACTTCACCGTCGAGGTGGAGCGCTCGTTGCGCGTTCTCGACGGCGCCGTCGCGGTCTTCTGCGGCGTCGGCGGCGTGGAGCCCCAGTCCGAGACGGTCTGGCGCCAGGCCGACAAGTACGGCGTCCCGCGCATCGCGTTCGTGAACAAGCTCGACCGCGTC
>DASTON010000141.1:0-2176 GCA_035762525.1 Planctomycetota bacterium
CGACGTCACGATCTGGATCGACGGCCTCAAGGTCCTGTCGGGCGTCGCGGGCGACGCCGCGGGGACCGTCGGCATCGGAGTCGCGGGGGGAACCGCCCGCTTTGAGAACGTTCGCGTTCGGGAACTGAAGTGATTTAGCTCAGCTTGTCCGTACGCAGCTTGGGCGCGTATTCCGCCGACCAGTCGCCGCCGCTCGACAGCACCAGGAACAACTCGCCGTCGGCCGCGTCCTTCGGCACCGGACTCAACGTGATGGTCGCCCTGTTCTCCTTGTTCTCGCCGACGAGGCGCCACTCGACCTGGACTTCCGCCGGCAGATCCTGGCGGCCGATGAAGTTGAAGGAGTGGCCGCCCTTGGAGAGCGCGCGGCACTCGATCGGCTGGGAAAAACCCGTGACCTTGACGATCCCGATCTCGGTAGAGCAGTGATTCTTGAATCCGATCGCGCCGCGATACCCGGGCATGCGGGACGATTTGACGGCGAAGAAGATCGCCGCGGCGATGGCCGCCACCAGGCACGCGACTGCGACATAGGTCATTCGAGTCTTCCCGTCCCCGTTGGTATACCATGAATCGCATGACCACCGCCGCAGGTGGCGCGTTCCAGCCCACGCTGTGGTCCGTCGTCCTGCGCGCGAAGGACCCCGACGATCCCCACCGCCGCACCGCGCTCAACCGGCTCCTCGAGGTCTATTGGGCGCCTGTCTATGTCTTCCTCCGGCACAAGGGGCATTCCCCCGAGGACGCGCAGGACGCGACGCAGGGATTCTTCGCCCACTTCATCGAGCTCGAGGCACTCGGGCGCGTCGACCGGAACAAGGGCAGGTTTCGGAATTACCTGCTGGCGCTCCTCAATCACTATCTCGCGAACGAGCGGCGCAAGGCCTTCGCGGAGAAGCGCGGAGGAAGACGGGCGCCGGCGTCGCTCGACTTCCAGCGCGCGGAAACCGAAGTGAAGTTCGAGCCCGCCGATCCGCGCAAGCCCGAAGACGCGTTCCGGCGGTCGTGGTCGCTGTCGGTGCTGGAGTCCGCGTTCGACCGGCTCCGGCGCGAGTTCGAGGAGAAGGGGCGGGCGGCCGAGTTCGAAGCCGTGAAGTCGCATCTCCTCGCAGCCGCGGCGCGTCCGAAGCACCAGGCGATCGCCCAGCGCCTGGCGATCTCGCTGACCGACGTGGCCAACCTCCTGGTCCGCTCGCGCGCCCGGCTCCGGGAGAACATCCGGGCCATCCTCCGCGAGGCGGTCGACTCGGACGCCGAGCTCGAAGACGAAATGCGGGATTTTTTCGCGTCGTTTGAATAGAACCGCCCGGGGCTTACCTGAAAGGGACATGGCCACGGACGTCACCTGCCTCCAGTGCGGAAAGCCCTACGACGCCAGCGTCGTGGCGAACCGGTTCGCGGGCGTCTGCCCCGCGTGCCTGGCTAGGTTCGCGTCGCAGGAAAGCGACGTCGAGCCGAGCCCCGGGATCGCCGATCCGGCGATGAAGCCGCCCCTGAAGCTGGGCGGGACGTTCCACGGACTCGAGGTCGTGGAGCTCCTGGGCGCCGGCGGGATGGGCGTCGTCTACAAGGCCCGCCAGCCTGGTCTCGACCGTTTTGTCGCGCTCAAGGTCCTCTCGCCCAAGTTGACGAGCGACGTCGAGTTCATCGCCCGCTTCAATCGTGAAGCAAAGGCGATGGCGGCGCTCAGCCACAACGGAATCGTCCAGGTCTTCGACTACGGCCAGGAGGCGGATCTCTGCTACCTGGTCATGGAGTACGTCGACGGCCTGTCGCTCCGCCAGCTGATGAAGGAGCGGCGGCTGTCTCCGGACGCGGCGCTCAAGGTCGTCCCGAAGATCTGCGAGGCGCTCGGTTACGCGCACTCCAAGGGCGTGATCCACCGCGATATCAAGCCCGAGAACATCCTGCTCGACCGCGAAGGGCGGCTGAAGATCGCCGACTTCGGCCTCGCTCGCGTCGTGGCGCCGGACGGCGCCGGGGCCCAGGTCACGAACACGAACGTCGTCATGGGGACCCCGGGCTACATGGCGCCCGAGCAGTACCAGAGCATGAAGGTGGATCACCGCGCGGACATCTACTCGCTCGGGGCGGTCTTCTACGAGATGTTGACGGGCGAGGTGCCCATCGGCCGGTTCGACGTGCCGTCCAGCAAGGTCCAGATCGACGTCCGCCT
>DASTON010000142.1:0-8633 GCA_035762525.1 Planctomycetota bacterium
CCAAATTGCGGGAGACGGGCCGCCTGTAGAAGACTTCTCCGCTCCCATCAGGATTCACCGCTCGGATTCGGCCGCATTCTTCAAATCCGCGGCGTCGATGCCACGCCCGGGCGCTTCGCGCATTCGCTTGGGACGAGCTGAAAAGCCACCGGCTGCCAGATTCCCTTGCGACCCCGTCGGCCAGTTCAAGCAACGCCGCGGCTACGCCACGACGGGCGGCGGACGTGTCGACCACGATCCATGAGACGTAAGGGACTTTAGACCAGAGGCGCTCGATTCTCATGTATCCGGCAGGACGACCATTCACCCACGCCCCGGCGATTTCCGATTCCGCCGCCTTGCGGCGCAGGATCAAGGGTTTGATCGCGCGATCGAATCGCAGAAAGGGCCGCAAGTCCCGGGACCGCAGCCATCGGACTCGAATTGGACGCGCGTTCAACTCGTGTCCCTCTTGCGGAGCACAATCACCTGATTGGTGAACTCCGGGGAATCGTCTGCCCGGAAAGCCCGGTCCGGTGACTCGCGAACTGGCGTCGGCTTACCGGCGGGCGGGCGGGACCGGAACGGATTTCGGCGGGGGGCGCGCCCCGAGCGTGGCGGACGTGGACTGAGTTTCCTTTCCCCGGTGGAACTTGATCGCCACCTTCGTTCCAGGATCGAGTTCCAGGATCCGCAGGCTCAGCTCTCGCGCGGACCGGATGGGACGCCCGTCCAGCTCCGTGATTACATCCAGCTCCTGCAGGCCCGCCTCCTCGGCCGGCGACTTGGAGACCACGGCCGCGACGAACGCCCCCGCCGCCTCCTTGAACCCCAGTCGCGTCACCACTTCTTCCGTCGTGGCGGCGCCCGCGAGCACCGGATTCCTCAAGGGTTCCATGATCCGGTAGCTCTCCTCATGGGGGTGCTTGACCCTGTAGCCCTTTTTCAGATCCTTGATGTCGACGTCGAGGCGCACGATCCCGAGGAAGCCGCGGCGCACGACGCCGTCCCGGATCAGGCGCTTCTGCACCCAGTGGACGAGGTTGGACGCGATCGCCAGCCCCACGCCGTCGTTCGTCCGGCTGCCCGACACCATGGCGGAGTTGAGCCCGACGAGCTCTCCGCGAAGATTGACGAGCGCGCCGCCGGAATTCCCCGGGTTGATCGCCGCGTCGGTCTGGAGATAGTCCTGGTACGGAACGTCCTCCTCGACCACGCGGTGCTTCGCGCTCACGATGCCCGACGTGACCGTGTGCGTGTAGCCGAACGGGCTCCCGACCGCGAAGACGATGTCGCCGACGCGCACCTTGTCGGAATCGGCGAAGACGACCGGGTGCAGGGTCCGCGCGCCGCGGTCGATCTTCAGCAGCGCGAGATCGGATTCCCAGTCGAGCCCCTGGATCTCCGCCTCGAACTCGGCGCCGTCCACGAACCGGACGAGGCACGTCTTCCCCTGGGTCTCCCGGACGACGTGGAAGTTCGTGAGGATGTGCCCCTCGCTCGAGACGATCACCCCCGAGCCGACGTTGTCGCCGCCCGGCGCGCCGTTGACCGTGATGTGGACGACGGCTTTCGTGGCGATCGACGCCGCGCGGTTGAACGCGGACTGGAGCGTGAGCGCGTCGTTGAGGGTGGGCGACGACGCGTCGCCGTTGCGGTCGAGCCGGGCCGCCAGTCCCACGCCTCCCGCGATCCCCGCCGCGAGAAGCGCCGCCAGGGCCCAGCCCTTGGTCACGGGCCGGGCTCCGTCTCGATCGTGAGGTCCAGGTCGACCGCCGCGCCGGCGCGCAGGACGCGCACCTTCACGGGCTTGGAGCCGACCGTCTCGATGACCTTGCGCCGGATCGTCGAGAGATTCACGGCGGGTTCGCCGTCGAATTCGAGCACCTTGTCGTCCTTCCGGAGCCCCGCTTTCCACGCGGGGCCTTCCTTGCACACCTCGGTGACGATCGAGTACTGCGTGGCGCGCCGCATCGCCACGCCCGCCCATCCCCGCGTGACCCTCCCGTGCTTCATCAGCCGCTCGGCGACGAAGCGCAGGGTCGATGCGGGCGTGGCGAAGCCGATCGAGGGGCCGCCCGCGGGCAGGAAATCGAAGCCGTTGCGCGGCACCGGCCGCAGGAAGCCGGTGGGATCCGGATTGAGGCCGTCCGGAACGTAGCGCGAGTGGATCATCCCGACCGCCAGACCGCGCGAGTTCGCCAGCAGTCCGCCGCCGTCGCCCGACTGCACGGCCGCCGAGGTCTGGAGCATGTCGTCGTACCGCACGCCGCCGACGGAGATGGAGCGCTCGACGCCGCTGACGAAGCCCACCGAACTCGAGTGGGTCAACCCCGCGGGATTGGAGATCAGGATGGCGATCGCGCCCTGCCGGATCGCGCCGGGCTCCGCGAACACCACCGGTTTCAGCCCCCCGGCGTTGACGCGCAGGAGCGCGATGGCGGTCGTGAAGTCGACGCCCGCGACGGTCGCCTCGAGCCGCCGCCCGTCGTGGAAGAGCACGAAAATCTGGCGCGCCGTCCGGATGCCTCCGACGTCGGTCAGGATGGCCCCGTCGGCGGAGACGATGAAGCCGGAGGACTTGGTTTCCGCGGGCTCGGCGATGTTCTGGAACCCGTCGCCGGCGGCTTTCCCGATGACCTGGACCACCGAGGGGCGCGCCTTTTCGACGACGGCCGAGACTTCGCGCTCGATGCACTCCAGGGTCGATTCGGCCTGGCCGAGCGGATGGGAAAGGGCGAACAGGAGGAATACGGCGTTCATGTCCCCGCCATCAGAAACGGATGACGCCCTGCTCGAGAATCTGGTCCACCAGGGGAAGGTGATGCTGGATCGCCGGGACCGGCGCCAGGATGAACGTCTGCGCGTCCTTCGTTCCGGTAGAGGGAACTTCGGACTCGCGGCCTTCGCCCGCCTCATACCTGTGCTTTTCCGAAACGAACGTCGGACGCGAGTCTTCGGCATCCTCGGCGAAGCCGGCGGACTCGACATGCCGCCATCCGATCGAGCGGACCGTGAAGCCGATCGAAAGGCCGATGACGAGCATGGCGGCGACGCGGGTGGACCAGGCCAGGAACAGGGGGCGGCGGCGGCCCGGCCCTGAAGGACTCGCTTCGCTTGCCTTCAGGGTTGGGATTCCAGATTGAAGGCTGCGCCAGATGCGCTCGGCCGCGCCCGCGGGCATGTCCCCCTCGCGCAGGAGCGCGAGGTTCCCGAGGAGCGACCGCGTGTCGCCCAGCTCGCGCGCGCACTCCGCGCAGATCGAGACATGGGATTCGATCGCGATGCGCTCGTTGGGCTCGGCGTCGGCGCCGAGGGCCATCAGGTCCCTGATCTCCAAGCATGCCTTGTCCATCGCCCAGATTGTACGGCCGGGTTGGGTATTGTGTTAGGTTTGATGACGGATGGCGGATTACCGATGACAGGCAGATCCCTCAAACCGGCCTAAAGCACCTGCCATAGTTCGGCGATTTTCGAACTCTTCGCGCCAGCGCCAAGAGTGAGGAAAGAGGGGCTTTACTTGGTGGATTGAAGGTCTGGTTTGAGGATTCTGGCCGTCATCTGTAATCAGTCATCCGTCATCGGGCCCGTCACACCAACTCGTCTCCCTCATCATCTCGGACGGCTTCCAGCTTTTTTCCATCCCAAGCGGCTTTGAAGAGCTTCCGCGCGCGGTGGAGCCTCCACCGGACCGTGGCGTTCGTGGCGTCGACAATCTCCGCGATCTCCTCGCAGCTGAAGCCCTGGATGTCGCGGAGCGTCAGGACCGCCTTGTACTTGGGCGGAAGGCGGTCGAGCGCCGCCTGGACCCGCCCGCGGAGCTCGGTGCGGCCCGTCGATTCCCGCGGATCGAGCCCCGTGTCGGGGATGCCGGCGCCCACTTCGTCGAGGTCGGCCGCCCGGCTGTGGGAGCCGCGGCGCATGTGGTCGATGCAGAGGTTGACCACGATCTGGTAGAGCCAGGTGTAGAAGTTCTTCTTCACGTCGAACCGCCCGATGTTCTTGAAAACGCGCAGGAACGCCTCCTGCGAGATGTCCTGGGCGGTGTCGTAATTGGAGAGCATGTTGTGGGCGATCCAGTACGTCCGCCGCTGGTAGCGGTCGAACAGCTCCCGAAACGCCTCCCCGCTCCCCTGCTGGCAGCGGTTGATGAGGTCGACCTCCCGAGGGTCGGGCATCACCGGTCTCCTGGCCGGGCCATTATCAAACTAGACGCATGCCGCTGCCCGGACGTAACGGAATTCCCAGGGATTTGGTTGCGAAAGGGGCGATTTGGTTCACTAAAAAACACGACAGCTACTCACTTCGTGAAGCTCCCAGCCTCAGGCTCCCAGCTTCCAGCTGGGCTTCAAGCTTCGAGGCTTCCAGCCAGCAGCTCCGGAGCTTCTGGCTTGTAGCTCCGGAGCTCGAGGCCCAGCTGGGAGCTTCGAGGCATGGAGCTGGGAGCTCTACTAACGCTCCGCGAGAACTACTGAGAACCTCTTTTCTTCGCCTCCGCGAAGTACGGTGACGTCGACCTTCATCCCCGCCTTCGACTTCTTCATGAAGGCCTCGAGGTCGGACTCCTTCCAGATCGCCGTGTCGTTGAGCTTCGTCAGGACGTCGCCCGGCAGGATGCCCGCCGCGGCCGCGGGGGTGCCCGCGGTGACGCTGTCGATCGCCATCCCCTTGCCGGTGGCGTCGCCGGGGCTGATGCCGAGGCGGCCCGGCTTGCCCTCGGTCTTCTTGAAATCGTCCGGGGCGGACGGCGGCGCGGGGTCGGCCGGACGCTCCGGCCGCTTCCCGAGGGTGACCGTGATCTCCTGGGCCTCCTTGCCGCGGATGAGCTTGACCTTCACCTTGTCGCCCGCCTTGCGGCCCCTCAGGGACTCGGGAAGCTCCGCCCATTCGCGGACCTTCTTCCCTTCGACCTCGGTGATGACGTCGCCCTCCTTGAGGCCCGACTTCTCCGCGGGGCCGCCTTCCATGACGAAGATCCGGACGCCGCCCTCGACCTTCCACGCCTTGAAGTCGTCCTCGCCGGGCTGGTCCGGATCCCGCTCGACGCCGAGGAATCCCGGCGCGCCGCCCGGCGCCGCGGGCGGAGCGTCCGGCTTCCGGCCGCGGAATCTGGCGATCTCTTCGTCGATGAGCTTCCCCATCTCCTCGAGGATGCGCTTCATCTCCTCGTCGAGCTTCTTGGAGATCTCGTCGAGGAGCTTCTTCTTCAGCTCCTGCTTGTCGTCCTGCGCGCGCGCGGCCGGGGCGGCCAGCACGCAGGCCGCGACCACCAGCACTCCATACGCGATCTTCATGGGGACCTCCGCTTGTGGTGAGACGGGTCGAACCACTAGTTCGCCTTGACCGTCACCGTCTTACGCGCCTTGTCGCGCTCGTACACGATCTTAACTTCCTGGCCCGGCTTCAACGCTTTCATCACTTCTTCTACGTTCGACGACGCCAGGTCCCTCCCGTTGACCGAAATCAGGAGGTCGCCCGCCTTGATCCCCGCCGCGGCGGCCGGACCGCCGGCGGTGACGCCCGCGACTCTCAGGCCCTTGGCGTCGGGATTCGCCCTGTCGATGAGGAGATCGATCCCGATGGAACCCTCCGAGGGCGGCGGCGCCGCGTTGTCGAGCAGCTGCGCCAGGACGTCCTCGAACTCTTCCCGGATGCGGTACTTCCCGTTCCTCCCTTTCTCGAAGTACGACTCCACGATGCCGCTCAGGTCGTCTACGTTCTGTTCGGCCATGATCGTTTCGACAAGGTCCCGGCCGTCCCGCGAGAGCAGGAGCTTCTTGAGCCGGTTGTGAAGCTCGTCGTTGACGAGGCTGTGGGCGAATTTGCCGATTTGGGCGCCCAGGCTGTTCTCGCCGATCCCCGCCGAAGAGAGCTCCTTGAGAACCAGCTCGCGCAGGCCCTGGCGCGTCGTCTCGAGGACGGCCTGCATCTCGCGTTCCAGCCGCTTCCGGATCCGCGCCCCGGCGTCCTCTTGGGCAATGGCTGCGTTAGCGCCAGCAATCATCGCGATGAGTATTGCCGTCTTCATATCTGACAGCTGTCGTCTTTCTGAAGTCTGATGTCTGAAGTCTGATTTCTATCCAAAACGAAAAGCGATGTCGACGCGGAGGCCGTGTAAGCCGGGTTTTGTATTTCCTTGATTCTCCTTGTGAAAGGAAACCAAGGATAGACGGTCATCTATCTAGGGCGACGCTCGCGCGCCGCCTCGAACGTCCTACCCATGCACGCGGGCCCCGTTGGGAGCCCATCGCCGGGCCGGCAAGACGTGCATCTATTTGGACTTTCTCCGGATGGGGTTTGCCTTGCCGCCCCCGTCGCCGGGGGCGCGGTGCGCTCTTACCGCACCATTTCAACCTTGCCTGAGCCCTGCAGTGTGACGCCGTAAGGAGGCTCAACTGCAGGGCCATCGGCGGTGTGTTTTCTGTGGCACTTTCCCTGACCAGCTTGCGCTGACCGGTTCCCGTTAGGAACCATCCTGCCCTGCGGAGCCCGGACTTTCCTCCCCGGCGCCGAAGCGCCGCGGCGACCGTCCCGGCCCCCGCATCGACATCGCCCGAATGCCAAAGATCGATGGTCGATTGTAGATGGTGGATTGTGGATATCCGCGATCCACGATCCACGATCGACAATCCACAATCAGCGGTGCAGTAGCCTACGAAACCGCTGCAGAGAATCCGGGTCCACTTCCGGCGACCCCTCCACGTCGCGGATCAGCTGGTCCGGCTCCTTCGCCGCCATCTCCGCCACCGCGCACGCGGCCTCGATGAAAACAAAGGCCCGCTTGCGGATCGCGGTTTCGATCAGGCCCAGGAACCGCGCGCCCTGCTCGAGGACGACGCCCTCCACTTTCGCATAGACGCGCGCCTGAGTCCAGAGAGCGCCCCCGCGCTCCTCGTGGACCACGATGATCACCGTGGAGCCGTTGACCGTGAAGATTCCGAAGTCGAACGTGCCCTTCGAAAAGAACACCCAGCGCCCCGGTTCTCTTCGCATCAAATGGGCCACGAGGCAGATTCCGGCCGTGTCGTCGAAGCGGACCTGCCCCGGCGGGTCGCCGTGATCGCGCCAGATCTTGTAGACGGCGCGCTTCTGGGCCCGGAGCGCTCCCGCCGTGAAGACCAGGTCGGTCAGCAGGAACTCGAAGAGGTCGGACCGGGTCTCCACCTTGGTGAGGGGCAGTTCGACCATCGCGGTCGGAAGATCGAAGACCGTGTGGAGCTTCTCGCGATCCTCTTCGGAGAACTGCTCCCACTTGATGGCGTACGGGCCGGTCGTCGGGAGCACTGGACGAGCAGAACAGCCAGCTAAGACTAGCCAGGTTACGGCGATGAACGGTCTCACGTGGCTGATTCTCGATTTTCGATTCTCGATTGCCGGACTCCGCTGCTGCGAAGCCTCACATGAAGCACGGCGCCGCGTCCGCGAATTCCTCAATCGAGAATCGAGAATCAAGAATCGAGAATCTTCCTCCGGGCGTTCTCGACAGCTTCCCCAACATTCTTCCCCGGTCCTCCTCCTTGTTGGAATGAGGGCGATCCCCCGCCTCGACCCTCGATCGACTTGAACGCCTCGGCGGCGATGGGCTTCAGGTCGACGGCGACGTCCTTGCTTCGCGCGAGGACGAGCGACGAGGTCTCGCCCGTCGCGCCGAGCACCGCGATGCGTCCCGGTTTTGCGACGATCTCGTTCGCGACCGCTTGCAAGAACTTCAGTCCACGATTCTCGAAAACCCTGGAGACCACCTTGTCCGCGGGCATCGACGCGGCGACGTATCCCGCGAGTTCCTTTTCGATGGTCTGAAGCGATTTGTGCCCCGCCGCGCGCTCGGCGAGGATCCGCGCGACCGCGGCCTCGAGGTCGTCGCGGCTCGACGAAAGTCTCTCGCCCACGCCCTTGAGGATCTCGAGGTTGCGCCGCGCCCGCGCAATCGCGCGCCGCCCGCACACGAACGAGACGCGCGCGCGTTCGAGTCCAAGCACGAGAATCGGGCCCACTTCGCCCGTCCGGCGCGGGTGGGTGCCGCAGCAGGCGGAGCAGTCGAAATCGGCGACGCGCACGACGCGGATCGGCCCCTCGACCTGCGGCGGCTTCCGCATGGGGAGCTTGGAGACCTCGTCGCGGGTCGCCTGGAAGATCGCGATCTCGCGATTCTCCAGGACGATGTCGTTGGCGAGCGCCTCCGCGGCGGCGACGTCGTCGGGCGTCACGCGCTCCGTGGAGAGGTCGATCGTGCACGTCTCCTCGCCGAGGTGGAACGAGGTCGTTTCGGCCTGCGCGACGCGGACGAAGGCCTCGGAGAGCAGGTGCTGGCCGTGGTGCTGCTGGAGGTGGTCCATGCGGCGGCTCCAGTCGATCGCGCCGCGGGCCTCGTCGCCGTCGATCGGCTTGTCGAGGATGTGGACGATCTCCTCGCCCTGCTCCACGACGTCGACGACGCGGGCGCCGTTCAGCGTGCCCGTGTCGTGGGGCTGGCCTCCGCTCGTGGGATAGAACGCGGTCGCTTCGAGCACGACGGCGGGCCTGCCTCCGCTCTCCAGCCGCCGGACCACGCGGCTCGCGAACTCTCTAAGGTATTGGTCTTCGTAGTACAACCTTCTCGTCATGGCGGAGATTATGCAGAAACCGCGACGATTTGCGATTGACGATTGACGATT
>DASTON010000143.1:0-15456 GCA_035762525.1 Planctomycetota bacterium
CGAGGAACGGGATGAAGTGCGGCGCGGCTTCGCGGGCGCGGGTGCGGGCGAGCGCCTCGACCGCGTAGAGCCGGACCTCTTCGTTGTCGGACTTGAGCGCGGCCAGCAGCGCGTCGTGGACCTTGGCGTCCTTCGATTCGAGCTCTCCGAGCACCATCGCCGCCGCACATTGGAGCTCGGCGTTCGCGCTCTCCAACATCTTCACGATCTTGTCGAGTTCGGCGCTCATTCTTCTCTCATTTGTAAGGACTCAGGCATCAGGGGTCAGGCACCAGGTCAGGAAGCTGTCGGCTGACAGCTGTCAGCTGCGGAGCCTGATCCCAGATTCCTGAGCCCTGATTCCTACCTAAGTGTCTTGAACACCGCCCTCATCTGTTTGTGGATTGTCCTGTTGGCGGCCAGCACATCGCCAGCGAAAAGGTCGAACGGCCGCTCGTTGAGCCCCGTGACGACGGCGCCCGCTTCGCGCGCGATCAGGACGCCGGCCGCCAGGTCCCACGGGCCGAGCCCGCGTTCCCAAAACCCGTCCAAGCGCCCGTCGGCGACGAGGCAGAGATCGAGCGCCGCC
Source organism: Planctomycetota bacterium (assembly GCA_035762525.1). Classification (GTDB taxonomy): domain Bacteria; phylum Planctomycetota; class MHYJ01; order MHYJ01; family JACPRB01; genus DASRJF01. The sequence goes on from DASTON010000143.1 coordinate 569, forward strand.
GATCCGAGACGGCGGATCGCCTGGGCGCGCCGGACGAACGCCCCCCACGCCTTCAGCGCCTGGATCTTGAGCTTCCAGTTGTAGGGGAATCCGGAGACCAGGAGCGACTTCGCGAGATCCGCAGCCTTGGAGACCTGGATGGGCCGGCCATTGCGTTTCGCGCCTCCTCCACGCGTCGCCTCGTACAGGTCGCCGAGTCCCGGGCAGTAGATGACGCCCGCTTCGAGCCGTCCGCGGACTTCGAATCCGATCGACACGCTCCAGAGCGGAAACCCGTGCGCGTAGTTCACGGTGCCGTCGAGCGGATCGACATACCACGTGCGCTCGCCCTTGCCGCTCTCGCCGCTCTCTTCGGCGTACACGGCGTGCGAGGGAAAGGCCTTGCGGATGCCGGCGACGATGAGGCGTTCGGACGCGAGGTCCATCTCGGTGACGATGTTGCCGACGCCGCCCTTGGAGGAAATGGTCCGGGCGCCTTCCCTACGCCGGTGAAGCAGCGTTCCCGCGCCTAGGGCGAGTCGCTTGGCCAGCGCGAGCGCTCGCCGAGATTCGTCCCCTCTCACAGGCTTGGTTATAGCGCATGGGCTTCGAGTTCCGCTAGAATCCCCGCGCCGATGGCGCTCAATCCCGACGTCTACAACGGCCCCGCCTACGTCGTCTCGCAGGAGCGGATCGCGCCGAATTGCCTGCGCATGCGGCTCGCGGCGCCGGTGCGGGGCCCCGTCGCGGCCGGCACGTTCGCCCACATCCTCTGCGACGAAGAGGCGACCGACCCCCTCCTTCGCCGGCCCTTCTCGTTCTGGGACGTCGAGCCGCAGAAGGACGCGTGGACGAATCTCGACATCGTCTACACGGTCGTCGGCAAGGGGACGGAGATTCTCGCGCGCAAGAAGCCGCTGGACACGGTGGGTTTTCTGGGACCGGTGGGCCGGGGATTCTCACAGAACCCGGACCGGAAGCTGTATGTCTTTGTAGCTGGGGGCGTTGGAATCGTTCCGTTCTTTCACTTCGCCCGCCAGGTGCGCGAATCCGGCTCGAACGCACGGATGCTCCTGCTGTTCGGCGCGCGCACGGAGTCGATGCTGTATGGGATCGACGACTTCCCCGCCGCGGGGGTGGAGACGCTCGCGGCGACGGACGACGGGTCGAGGGGGCGGAAAGGCCTGGTCACCGACCTCCTCCTCCAGGTCCTGAAGAAGAGCGCCCCGTCCCAGGTGATGATCTACTCCTGCGGGCCGGACCGGATGATGGATCGCGTCATCCGGATCGCGCGCGAGCGCGGCCTGCCCTGCGAGGTGTCGATGGAGCGGCGGATGGGCTGCGCGCTCGGCGCGTGCGGCGCCTGCGTGACCAAGGTGGTCGACGGCGACGACTGGAGGTACTCGAGAATCTGCTGGGAGGGGCCCGCGTACGACGCGGCCCGCCTGGTTCTCGACTAGAACGTGCGCGCGTACCGCTGGATCATCCTCAAGGAGATCGCCACCGTCCTGGACCGGATGCGCGACGACGGGACGCGCCGGCTGGTCTCGGAGCTGGAGCGCACGAAGCGCGTTTACGTCAGCGGCGTCGGCCGGAGCGGGCTCGTCGCGAAGGCGTTCGGGCAGCGCCTCATGCACCTCGGGTGGGAAGTCCATCTCGCGGACGAGATCTCGGCGCCCGGCATCCGCCGGGGCGACCTCCTGCTCGCGTGCTCGGGGACGGGGACGACGGAGCTGACGCTGTTCATGGCCCGGAAGGCGAAGCGGATCGGGGCGCGCTGCATCGCGATGACCGCGGAGGGGAAATCGCCGCTCGCCCGCCTCGCGGGCCGCGCGATCGTCATCCCGGCCGGCCACGAGCGCAACAACTCTCCCGGCGGGGTGCCCTCGCGCCAGCCGGCGCGCGCGCTCTTCGAACAGGCGCTCTTCATTTTTCTCGACTCGATCATCCTGACCCTCAAAGAACGGCTGGGAATCACCGCCCGCAAACTCCGGGGCCGCCACGCCAATCTTGAGTAACGAAGTCCCCGGTCATCGGTAATCGGTCCCTTCGACTCGCCTACCGGCTCGCTCAGGGCAGGCATCTGTCATCTCGCACAGAATTAGGGAAATGATGCGGGGTTTGAGTCGTCTATACTCTCATCAGGGCCGGAAATAGCCGTAACGGGAGGGAAGGTTCATGATCCTGCATTGCCCGCACTGCCGCGTCAAAGTCGCCCGCGACCAGAAACATTGCCTGACCTGCCGCCGGCTCATGATCCGCCACTGCCCCGCGTGCGCGGAGGACATCAGCGTCCTCGCGGCCCTCTGCAAGTACTGCGGCGAGACCGTGACTCCCACGCCCGGCGCGCCCCTCGCGCCGCTGCCCACGGTCGCTCCGGCGACGGTGATCCGGCCTCCCGCCCCGGCGGCCCCGGCTCCCGAAATCGAATTCGTCGGCGACGTCCGCCATGTCGCGTGGGAGGACCGCGCGGCCGGCGGCCGCCTCAAGAGATGGTGGACGACGTGGGCGGCGCTCATGAATCCCGCGGAGTTTTGGAAGCGCGCGCCGGTCGAGGGCGGCCACTGCAAGCCGATCTCGTTCTCGTGGTTCGCCCTGGCGCAGCTCATCACCCTGTTCATGCCCTTCGTCTTCGTAGGGACGGCGCTGGCCGCCTGTCCCATGTCGATCGGGATGACCGAGAAGGTGCTCGTGTTCAGCGCGTCCTGGCTCCTGCTCTACCCCCTGACGTACATCGGGGTCGCGGCGCTGACGTGGGGCGCGGCCCTCGTGTGGCACCTCCCGCTGAAGATCCTCGGCGCCAAGGGGACGTACGAGGGGACCGTGCGCACGGTGGCGTACAACAGCGGCGCGATGGTGTGGAACTTCGTGCCGGTGCTCGGCCAGATCGTCGCGTTCACGCTCTGGACGTTCCTGAACTACCACGCGTTCCGCAACGTGCACTCGATGGGCAAGTTCCGCGCGGGCCTCGCGGCGGCGCTGCCATGGATTCTCGCGGCGGCGGGCGTGGCGGCGGTCGTGGCGCTGGGCCACTGCGATCCGGTGAACTTCGACCCGAAGTGCCTCAGGTATCGCTGTTAGGCCGAGCCCGGTAGCGATTCGGGCCAGCGATCCGCGCGCGGTCTCGTCATAGCAGGTAAGACCATGCGCGTGGCGCTGCTGCTGCTCCTCCTCATTCCCCCGCAGGATCCCGCCGACCCGACGCTCGACCAGATCATCGACCGGATGGAGAAGGCGGCCGCGGCCGCGCGCGGGACGGTCTTCATCGCCTCGACGGAGAAGGGCTTGTCCGCGGAATTTGCCGTCGCGAAGGACGGCTGTGTCCGGTTCCGCCAGCCTCCCCCGAACTCGCCTGACAAGCCGCAGGTCGTCCTGCGAAGCCAGGAGATCACGGTGACACCGGAAGCGGTTTACAACATCGTCGAAGAATGGAAGTCCCTTCCCACGCCCTACCGCAGGGGCGGCCTCCCCCGCACCGCGCAGAAACTCCTCAAGTCGGACGGGGCGAGCATCGATCCCTTCACGGAAAAAGTCGGCTCGGGGCACGCGTTCTACTTCAACTACAACATCTACTTCTACGCGCTCTCGCCCCGCATGACCTTCGGTCACGAACGCGACCTCAAGCTGGCGGGACGGCGCGATCTCGACGGGGTGGAGTGCTTCCTTCTCACCGCCGGCCGCCCGCTCGATTACGAGTGGGATGTCTCCAGCGGCGACTACAAGTACAAGACCGGATTCAACGGCGTGTCGCGGAAGTTCTATGTCCGGGTTTCGGACTATCGCCTCGCCCGCATGGACGAGATCTTCAAAGGGAGCACGTACGTCCATGCGCCAAGGTATGCCCTGGTCCATGAGTACGACGGGGCCCTTCCGGCGCGCACGTCGTTGGGAATCGGCAACAACATCATGGATTGGAAAGTGCTCCCGACGGTCGCGAACACGATCAAGAGGGGGCTCGACATCGACGGCTTGTCGCTCCGGCCGGATGAAAACGATCTCTACGCCACCCGCGCCCGGGCGGCGGATCCCGCCGCCGAGCTCGCGAAGAAGCCCGCGGACGCGGACCTCCTGTACTCCGCCGTCGTAGCGGAGTCGTTCATCGCGGCAGGAAAGCAGGCGGAACCGCAGGTCACCGGCCTCCTCGAGAAGGCCGTCGAAGCCCGCTGGGCCCCCAATCCGGTCCGGACCCTGCTCCATGCGAGGACCGAGGGAAAGGACGATGCCGCTCTGAGAGCTTTCCTGGATCGCATCGAGATGGATCCGGCGATGGCGAAAGCGGCGCGAGCGGAGCGCGTTCGCGCCCGGATACGGCTGGGCGAGTTCGACGCGGCGATCAAGATCCTGGATGAAAACCCCGACCTCGAGACCGGACTGCTGTGGGCGGCGAGGGTCGAGGTTCACCTGCGAAGGCTCGACTATTCGGCGGCCCTCAAGGCGTTCCGGCGCTGGCCCGCCGTCGACGACACGAATCCCAACGCGCGCCAGAATTGCTGGGACCTGGACCGTGTCGTCACCACGGTGCAACGCGAGGTGAATGAGTTCTCCATGGATTCCTTCCTCGCGGCGCTCGACACGGCCCTGGCCGCGGAGCCCGGCTTCAAGGACGCCCGGATGGTGCAGCTGATGTACTTGGCTCGCGGCGGGGACCTCGGGCGGATGGCGGACGCCGTGAAGGACGCGATGCTGGCGTCGAAGGATCCACCGGTTCACAAGATGGCGGCTTGGATGCTCCAGGGTCCGCTCATGCCGCCGCCTCGCGGTCGGGGCATCGACGCGAAGACGCTTGAATCGGTGCGGGACCGCGTTGACGCCGCCCTGGCGGCCGGCGAGGGGAAGGCGGATATGGGTCTGGCGCGGTGCTTCCTCCAGGTCGCCGCCGGGGACAAGAAAAAGGCCGCGGAAGATCTCGAACGGTTGCTGACGGCGGCGGAGTCCGCGTCCGGACCGGAAACCTCATGGGTCGTGGGGGAAGCGGCACAGTCGGTGGGCGATCCGGTTCTCATCGAGCGGACATGCCGGTTGGTGCTCAAGTCGCACGGAACCGGCGGAAAGCGATTTGATGGCGGCTCCTGGTCGGAAGTCACCAACCCGCTGACCACGCTCATCCACCTGTACGCCCGCGAGAAACGGCTCGGAGATCTCTACGCCGCCATGAAGGGCGTGAATTTCCAGAGCGGCATCGGGATCTTCCGCAATCCTCCCCCCAAGATTCCCCTCCAGGAGGTGGGCGCGGCGCTCCGGGAGTCCGCGAAAGCGGATCCCGACGCGGCGGGCCGCCGCTGGTTCGCGAGGATGATCCTCCAGGGTCAAAACACCGGGATGGCCACGCCTCTCGGCTTGGACGCCGTGGAGTGGCTGGAGCACGCGCTTCAAACGGACCCCCGGGATCTCGACCTGCTTCAATCCCTGGCCGAAGCGCAGCTCAAGAAGGAAGACCTGGATGCCGCCCTCAAGACCGGGCAGGCCATCGACGCCGAACTGAAGGCGGGCCGGACATCCGAGAACGCATGGTCAAAGCTGGAAGCGCGGACGTTCATCGCGGGGGTGCACGCCCGCCGGAAGGACAAGGAAGCGGTGAAGGCCGCCCTGGCCGGCGAGGATTGGAGCAAGGTCGTCGCCCCGGCCTGGCTCTTCTGGCGCCTCGGCGAAGCGTTCCAGGCGGCGGGCGACGTGGATCGGGCGATTCAACTCTTCGGTCGCTGCGAAGAGGACGGGAACAAGGTGTACTACCAGTTGGCGGGCCTCTATCTCGAAAAGGGCGACTGGATGGCGGCGATGCGGAACGCCAACCGGACGATCGCCCAGGGGTGGATCCCGTACATTCTGAAGCCCGGCCAAATGACGGACTTCGGGGCCTCGCAGCAGTACGCCCGGGAAAAAGAGTCCGCTCCGATCAAGATGCGCGAGGAGATCCTGAAGAAGGCGGGCGCGAATTACTTCCTCGACCGACTGCTGGCGGCAAAGCTCCCCCTGACGGCCGAGGAGTCGGCGAGCGCGGAGAAGGCCCTTGTCACCCTGGACTCAGGCACGATCTCCGAGCGCGAAGCGGCGATCAAGGTCTTCCGCACGCTCGGCCCCAAGAGCGCGTCGATCTTGAACAAGCTGTTGAAAGACGAGGAATCGATCTGGCGGACGGCGGCACGAGGTTTGTTGAACGAATGGGCGGAACCCCGCTAACCAGCTGTAAGCTCTAAGCTGTAAGCCTGAGCCCGTACGGGCTCTGGCTTAGAGCTTAAGGCTTAGAGCTTAAAGCATTCCCTCTAGTCGACCGTCCCAACTCGGCAGCTCATCTCGAGAAGTAGGAGTCGATAAACGTGGTATCGACCTGCCCCTTGATGAACTGCGTGTGGTCGAAGACCGCCTGGTGCAGCGGGATCGTCGTGTGCACGCCCTCGATCACGAACTCGGACAGCGCGCGCTTCATCGTCGCCATCGCCTCGTCCCGCGTCTTCCGGTGGACGATCAGCTTGCCGATCATCGAGTCGTAATACGGCGTGATCTCCGACCCCGCGCACAGGTGCGAGTCGAGCCGCACGCCCGGCCCGCCCGGCGGGTAGTACGCCGTGATCTTCCCGGGGCTCGGCTTGAAGCCGTCCAGCGGGTTCTCGGCATTGATCCGGCACTCGATCGCGTGCCCGTTGATCTGGATGTCGCCCTGCCGGTACCGCAGCTTCTCCCCCGCCGCGATCCGGATCTGTTCCTTGATGAGGTCGATCCCCGTCACCATCTCGGTGACCGGATGCTCGACCTGGATGCGCGCGTTCATCTCGATGAAGTAGAACTTCATCCGCTCGTCGACCAGGAACTCGCACGTCCCGGCGTTCGTGTACTTCGCGCCGCGCGCGAACGCGACCGCCGCGTTGCCGATGTCCTTGCGGAGGCCGGGGGTCATGATCGGGGACGGCGACTCCTCGATCAGCTTCTGGAACCGCCGCTGGATCGTGCAGTCGCGCTCGCCCAGGTGGATGACGTTTCCGTGCTCGTCGCCCAGGATCTGGATCTCGATGTGGCGCGGCTTCTCCACGAACTTTTCCACGTAGACGGAGGAGTTCTTGAAGGCCGCCCCCGCCTCCGTCTGCGCCGCGCTGAATTGCGTTCCGAGCGAGACGTCGTTGTGGGCCATCCGCATCCCGCGGCCGCCGCCCCCCGCCGCCGCCTTGATGATCACGGGGTAGCCGATCCGGTGGGCGATCTCCTTCGCCTCCTTGTCGTCGCGCACCGCCTGGTCCGACCCCGGCACCGTCGGGATCCGCAGGCGCTTGGCGAGCTCCTTCGCGCGCACCTTGTCGCCGGCCTGCGACGACGCCTCGGCCGTCGGACCGATGAACTTGATGTTGCAGCTCTGGCAGACCTCGGCGAAGTGCGAGTTCTCGGACAGGAAGCCGTACCCGGGGTGGATGGCGTCGACGTCCGCGACCTCGGCGGCGCTGAGGATGCGCGAGATGTCGAGGTAGCTCTTCGCGGCGGGCCCGGGGCCGATGCAGATCGCGAAGTCGGCCTGCTTCAGGTAAAGCGCGTTGCGGTCGGCCTCGGAGTAGACGGCGACGACCTCGATCCCCATCTCCCGGCAGGCGCGGATGATGCGGAGGGCGATTTCCCCCCGGTTGGCGACCAAGATCCGCGAGAACATGGGGCGCTAGCGCTTCTCGATCTGGAAAAGCACTTCCCCGAATTCGACGGCCTGCCCGTTCTTGACGAGGATCTCCCGGATCACGCCGGACATCTCGGACTTGATCTCGTTCATCACCTTCATCGCCTCGATGATGCACAAGACGCGGTCGGGCGCGATCTCGTCCCCTACGTTGACGAACGGGTCGGAATCCGGCTTGGACGAGCGGTAGAACGTGCCCACGAGGGGCGACTTGAAGTCGACGAGATTCGAGGGCTTTTCGGCGGGCGGCGGGGCGGCGGCGGGGACGGGAATCGCAGTCGGGATCACCCGGGTTCCCGGGGCGGGCGGCGGCGGAGGGCTCGCCGCGACCCCCGAATCGGGGCGCCGCAGCCGGATCTTCCGGCCCTGCTCCTCGTACTCGAATTCGACGAGGCCGTTGGCGTCCATCAACTCGAGGATTTTGCGGATTTCGTTGAGGTCCATAGGGGGGTTGAGCCCCTAGGATTTATCAATTTAACCCACGTACTGCTAGATGTTTGTGGGATCGGCCTGCGTGTGAAGCTCCGGAGCTCCATGCTTCCAGCTCCCAGCTGGGCTTCAAGCTTCGAGCCTCAAGCCCAGAGGCTGCGAGCTTCGGAGCTTGGAACCTCTGGCTCGGAGCTTGCAGCTTCGTGGCCCCGCTGGAAGCTCAGTGGCTTGAAGCTGGGAGCTAGTCTTTTTTCTCTTTCTTGTCCTGCTCGGTGTCGGGTGCGGCCTTCGCTTCGTACACGACGCCGCGGCGCAGATCCTCGACGAACTTCGTCGCGATGCGGAAGACAATCGTCGCGTCGGAGGAGGGCGAGTCGTCGCCCGGAGGGGCCTCGATCTTGGCGTAGTACACGCGGAGCTGACCCGACGGATCGAGGAAGCTCTTGCTGAAGCGGAAGACCTTCTCGGTCGACTTCCCGGGATTGTCGGGGTCGGCGTACCGGATCGCCAGCCGGCCCTGGGGCTCGCGGTCGTCGAGCTTGTACTCGCGCGCGACGCGCGGATTGCGGGTCAGGAAGCCCTCCGCCTTGACGTAGTTCAGCTGGCCGACCAGGTAGTCCATGCGCTCCGCGTCGAGCGGCGCCCCCTGCGCCTTCAGGTCGGGGTCGTCGAACTCCCACTTCCCGCCCGCGCCCTTCTTCACCGAGTACTTCACCGTGTTCGCGGAGAGGTGGTCGGGCCGGTAGACGAAGGACATCCCGACGATCGCCTGGGGCGGGATGCTGAACATCTCGAGCTTCCGGAAGTTGAGATCGGCGCGGTCGAACCGGCGCCAGATGTCCTCGGAGATCTTGAAGACTTCCGTGCTCCCCGGCTTGAGGAGGTACCCTTCGCCCGGGGCCGCGGTGGGAGGACGGCCGATCTTGTAGACGCGGTCCGAGGGGACGCCGGACTTGGGCCGGATGCCGAGCGTCAGCGTCAGGCCCGGCTTGTCGAGGCCCCACGTCGCCAGGTCGGGCTGCTCTCCCATGACATCGGAAATCGTCACCCGGAGCAGCCACGTGATGAAGTCGGTCACCGCGGTCGGGTCCGCGGGAATGCTCCTGGGTTCGACGATCCACTCGATCGTCTTGTAGGCCTGCCCGTCGCGCTTCTGCTCCACTTCCTTCTTCGTGAGCTTCACCCGGTGACCCGTATCCGTCGCCATCTCGATGACTTCGAGCGCCGCGGGGTCGAAGTCGATCAGGGTGGGCGGGATGAAGTGCTTCCGCTCGCGGGGGATGCGGTCGACGTACGCCGGATTGACGAGGACCGCCTCGTCGCCGCCCTCGACCCTCACGGCCGTCAGCTTGCGCGCGCCGCGGTCCACGGTCTTGCCGATCTCGACCAGGACCGCCTTCGTGGCGTTCGACGGCGGCTGGAGGATGTCGAGCCGCGCCACGATCTCCGGATCGCTGAATCCGAAGTCCGGAGCGTCCGCCAGGGGGACGTACTCCTCGGCCCTCAGGTCCGCCAGGCCTGAAATGAGGTGGCCGAGCGCGACGTCCTCGGCCTTCTCGTCCCGCGGCGCGCCGTTGATGGACGCGAGGTACCACCCCGCCACCATCCCGCCGACCGGCTTGTCGCGGAACGTGAACTTGAGCTTCTCGAGCTCGGGCGTCATGTCGGGCTTTTCGGGCGTGCCGGCTTTCAGGTAGCGGCGGGCGACCTCGACGCCGACGACGCGCTGCTTGTCGTACGAGAGGAAGACGCGGCTGCGCAGTTCAGACACGGTGCGCTGGAAAGGCGGCGCGACGTTCGCGGGGGCGTAGTAGATCTCGGGCTCGCCCTCGACCATGTAGAAGCGGGTGTCCGGAAGCTTCGACGAGACGTTTCCGAGCTTGATCGTCCGCTGCTCCGTCCTTCCGGTCACGTCGATCGTCGCGACCGGCTTGTCAAATCCCAGGTTGGACGGCGAGTACTCCGCGTCGCCCGGCTTGATCGACCGGTCGCGCGTGAGGCGGTTGAGCGCGGCGATCATGTCCGCGACGAGCGCGTCGTCCACCGGCTTGGCCGGCTCCTCGAGATGCCACACCGAGCCGAGCGCCGGCGCGGGCTGGCGGCGCAGCACCTTGTCGGGCTGGTCGGGAACCTTGATCGCGATCGTCTGGAAAATGCTCTCGCGCCACTCGAAAGGCCGGGGGCGGATGGCGTTCGTTTCGACCGGCGGCTGGACGAGGAAATAGGCGGCGAAGGCCGCGGCGGCCAAGACGGCGAGGACGACGGTCGATTTCCAGTTCATGTTTGAGGAAGAATCAAGAATTACGAATCAAGAATCAAGAGCCGCATGCCGGACGCCTCAGTTCTTTTCATTCGTGATTTTTGATTTTCGATTCTTCATTCTTCATTCTTGATTCTTGATTCTTGATTCTTGATTCTTGATTCGTGATTCTCTCTTCACTTGCGCCGGAAATACCACGCGAGGCCTCCCAGGAGGACGCCGATGAACGGGATGCCGGCGAGACTGATCCACCCGATGACCGTGTCGGCGCCCGGAGGGGGCGAGAACGGCTTCATCCGGGGCCGGCGCGACGCCGTCGGCGTCGAAACCTCGCGCTCCATCAGCCACCGCATGTTGTTCAGGATGTAGCCGAGCGTCAGTTCGTTGGGCTGGTCCTGCACCAGGTTGTACTCGTTCGTCAGCGCGGAGACGCCGCCCCACGCGACGATCCGCGACAGCCGGCCCGCGGCGATGCTCTCTTCGGCCGCGACCGCCAGCGGCACGGGGCCCCACCGGTCCCCGGGCCCGTGTTTCGGCGTGCTCTTGAGATCGGTCTCCCCCCACGTCTGGCGGCTCGACATGAAGAGCGCCATGGCCTGCATCCGCTTGTTGACGACGTTGGGATCGACGCTGCAGCTGAACGCGAACTGGAACGGCAGCCCGAACATCCCCTGGTTGACGGGATGGCGGCCGTAGTCGCGCACGATCAGCTTGCCGGGGTCTTGCAGTTCCCGCGCGCCGTCCACCACGATGTCGCGGTTCATCTTGACGCCGACCGTCTCGAGGAATCTCCGGAACTCCGTCATCGGATCGGGGATGAGCGGATAGACCGCGACGAAAAGCCGGCCTCCCGTCTGCCAGTACTTCGTGAGCGCGTCGGTCTCGACGGTCGTGAAGTCGGTCACCGGCGCGACGATCAGGACGAAATCCGCGTCGTCGGGCACCGCCTTGTCGCGCGCCAGGTCGAGCGGCTTGAACTCGGCGTTTTCCAGCGCCGTCAGCTTGACCTGCACGGCCGACCATCCCCGGCGGTCGGAGACGTTGGGGGGGACCTCGCGGTGGCCGATCGTGTGATAGATGCGGGTCTTGCGGTCGGAGATGAGCTGGGCGATCGTCGTGATGATGCGCGACTCGCCGATGTAGTCGATGATGTCGCCGGTCTGCGGATTGCCCTGGTAGAGATCGCCGATCGAGACGACGCGGCTGACGGGCTTGTCTTCGATCGTCTTGTAAATGAAATAGATCGAATTGGGCTCGGGCGTGCCCATCTGGCTCATCACGGACGCCTTGGCCTTGAAGCCCTCGGAGATGTGCCCGACCTTGAGGTTGGAGTTCTGGTTCGCCATCTCGAAAAGCAGCAGGTGCGTCCGCCGCCACGCCTCGGGAAGGGACTTGTCCTGGACCCCTTCGAACCAGGGGTTGACGTAGATCGAGAGTTCGCGCGGGACGCTCTTCAAGATCTGGCGCGACTGCGGCGTGATCTCCCACACCTTGTCGGTCGTCATGTCGATCCGCGCGAAGCGCGTGTGGGCGACGAGATTGACGCCGACCAGGAATGCCGCCATGAAGACGATCATGAGCGACCAGTTGAGCCAGTTCAGGGCGCGCGACTTCACTTCCACCTCCTGAGTTCCAGGACCCGGACGCTCAAGAAGAGGAAGAAGACGATCAGGCTCAGGAAATAGACGATCGGGCGCGTGTCGAGGATCCCGCGCGTGAAGTCGCCCATGTTCCGGTACGGGTTGAGGAGTTCGATGACGGACTTCGCGGCCGCGCCGAGCTTGGTCGAACCGTCGATGTGCTGCGCGTAGTTGGCCGACAGGAGCAGGATGAAGATGATGGCGAACGTAACGACGCCCGCTGTCACCTGGCTGGAGCAGATCGACGAGACGAAGACCCCGATCGCGAGCAGCGAGGCGGTGGTCATGAACAGGCCGATGTATCCGGCGACGGATTCGGACGCGTCGAACGTCCCGTACTTGCCGATGAGGATGGCGTGCGCGATCGTCGGGAGGAGCAGGAAGATCAGGAAGGCGATCGTCGCGGCGTACTTGCCCAGGACCACCTGGAGCTCCGTGACGGGCGCGGTCATCAGCGTCTCGAACGTCCCGCGATTCCTCTCCTCGGCGAGGAGGCGCATCGTGATCAGCGGGGCGATGAAGACCATCAGGCCGGAAATGGCCGCCAGCACCTCGGAGTAGGCGAACGGGGCGTTCATCCGGGTCGCATTCCGGGTTCCGTCCCAGAAGATGCTCCCGAAGATGAACATGAGTCCCGTCAGGATGATGTAGGCCATCGGCGAGACGAAATAGACGGCGAGCTCGCGCCGGAAGAGGGCGAACGTGGTGCTCATGTCGGGGACCCCGGTTCGCCCGTCGCATGGAGCAAGTCGGGCACGGGCCCGGTGCGGTCGGTCAGCTCGAAGAACGCGTCTTCAAGCGAGAGCCGCTCGGGGCCGATCTCGAGTACGTTCCACCCGGCCTCGGAGGCGCGGCGGATGATCTCCGGCATGACCTTCGAGGCGTCCTTCGCCTGGATGAGATAGCTGCGATCGCCGTCCTGCTCGACTTCGACCACGTTTTCGACGCCGGAGATCCGCTGGAGCGCCTCCCGCACGCCGACGCTCTCGCCGGTGATGTCGAGCCGGATCCGGCCCGTGGTGGCGCGCTTCAGGATCTCCGCCGGCGTCCCGTCGGTGACGAGCTTGCCGCGGTTGATGATCAGGACGCGGTTGCACATCTTCTCGACCTCGGAAAGGATGTGGGTCGAGAGGATGACGGTGCGCTCCTGGCCCAGCTCGCGGATCACCTTGCGGATGTGGCGGATCTGGTTGGGATCGAGGCCGATCGTGGGCTCGTCGAGGATGACGATCTCGGGGTCGTGGACGATCGCGTCGGCGACGCCGACGCGCTGGCGGAAGCCCTTGGAGAGATGGCCGACGATGCGGTCGCGTACGTCGACGAGCCCGCACCGCCCAAGCGCGGAATCGACCGAGGCGGCGCGGCGCGCCCTCGGCACCTTCCGGATCGTGGCGCGGAACCAGAGGTACTCCGCGACGCGCATCTCGGTGTAGAGGGGGTTGTTTTCGGGCAGGTAGCCGACGCGGCGGCGGACTTCGAGCGAATCGCGCACGACGTCGAATCCCGCGACCGTGGCGGACCCGGTGGTGGGCGGGATGAAGCCGGAGAGGATGCGCATCGTGGTCGATTTCCCCGCGCCGTTGGGGCCGAGGAAGCCGACGACCTGGCCCTTGGAGATGGAAAAGCTGACGTCGTTGAGCGCGGTGGTGCCCGGGTAGGTCTTGGTCAGATTGCGGACTTCGATCATTCCTGGGCTCTCTCGGCCAAAACGCGAAAAAGGAGCAAAAATGGGGCCAATAGACTAGACGGGCCCCCGCCAAGAAGTACGGCTAAGGGGCGATACCCGTCGGTAACAAGGGGGGAAGTATAGCAACCGAACGGAATCTCGAATCTAGAATCTCGAATCTCGGATCCCCAGTCATGAATCACGCGCCACGAGTGCTTCTAGTTGTCGTCCTGATCGCGGGGTGCGATCCCTGCGGCACCGGCGCGCCGGTCCTCAAGATGGCCACACCGGCGAAACAGGCTCAGATCAGCCATGAAGATCGCCAGCTCTTCGAGGCGGTCTACCAGCTCGGCTTGTTCGATCCCCAGGGCCTGAAGCGAGTCCGCGGAAACGTCGAGGTTCCCACCTGCTGGGGTAGGAACCACGTGAGCGAGGCCTCGGGTTGGCTGCGAGGCGGAAAGCTGTTCCTGGACAACCTCCGCGAGGCGAAGGCGCCGACGCCGCATGTTCGGGTTGAGTTGGCGGATGAGGCGCGCGCAGCCCTGGACTCGAAGGAAGGCGAAGAAGGAAAACTGCCGGTCCCCAACTTTGGGGGCGACGAGTCGATCGCACCCTTCAACACGTCGCTCCGCTACGTCTTCTGGGCCGCCTGGCTCCATCGCCGCGGGGACAACTCCCTGGCCACGGAGTTGATGGATCGCGTCCGGAAGGAAACGCCTGAGTGGGAGCAAAACCCGCCGTTGCTGGAGGCCGTGGAGTTCGAGATCGCGGCCGAAGAGTTCAACCAGGCGATCCTGGCGTTCATGGCCGGCGCGGACGACGTCGCGCTGGCCCACGCCGAACGGTTCGTGAAGATGAGGCCCTCCGAGGACTTCGAGGAGTTCGAGGATGGTCGGAAGCTGGTCGAAGAACTCAAGCGCCGGAAAGATAAGGGGACGTTCGGGAAAACGGCTTCGGACCCCAAGGGTAAATCCATCGCGGAACTGATCCAGGACCTCGAGCTGGTCTTTTGCCGTCAATGGGGCCAGCCCGGGGGAGTCTCCTTCCACGACAGTCCCATCGTCCTTGAGTTGGTTTCAAGGGGCGACGAAGCCGTTCTCCCCTTGCTTGAGTGCATCCAGAATGATTCCCGCCACACCCGGTCCATCGAATTCCACCGCGATTTCTCTCCCTTCCGACACCTGATCGGCGTGTCGGCGCCGGCGCGCAACGCCCGCCTCGGGATTCTCTCGATCACGGAACTCGCGTTCTCCGACGTTCCCG
>DASTON010000144.1:0-5948 GCA_035762525.1 Planctomycetota bacterium
TCCGAAGCCGCCCCGGGCACGGTTGTCCAATAAACCTGCCGGTCGTTGCGACCGCTTCGCATGTCCATCCAGGCGACCGCGATTCTCTTTCCGTCGCGATTCACGGCGACGGCGGGGGCGTCCATGGGTCAGCCGGCGACGCGGGTTTCGACCTGGTTGATCCGCGCGGGAGCGGAGAAGGACTTTCCGCGATCCTTGGAGATCGAAATCCAGATGGGGCGGCTGTCGGAGGACGCGCCGTCGCGCCACGCGACGACGGGATTGCCCGCGCCGTCGATCGCCAGGCCGGGGGCGCAGCATTCGCACAGCGTCGCGCTGATCTTCACGTTCCGGCCCGGCTTGCCGTCGACCACTTTCGCGTAATAGAGATCCTGGCCCTTGGTTCGACCGCGCATGTCGAGCCACGCGACGTGCGCCTCGCCCGACGGCGCGACCGACATCGCGTGAAGGGACTCCGGCGCCGTTCGAGCCTTCTCGTTGACCTGGATCGGCGCGCCGAACGTCTTGCCGCCGTCGGTGGATCGCGCCAGCCAGAGTTCCGCGCGCGGATACCTCTCGGCCAGCTCCTTTTCGTCGAAGCAGAGGGGCGCGGTGACGGTGATGCGCTTCTGGTCGTCGACCCCGATGCGCGGGCCGCGCTGCATGCCGCCCCGCGCCTTGCCCTTGGCGTCGATGGCGGTGACCGGCGCGCTCCACGTCTTGCCGTTGTCCGAGGACGTCGAGAGCTCGATGTTGCCGTTCCGGATGAAAACGCAGTAGAACCCGCCGTCCTTGTCGGCGGCGAGCTGGGGCTGGTCCGCGCCCTTGGCAATGACAACGAAGCTCGGATCTTGAGGCGAACCGGCAGCCGCGGTGGCCAGGAAAGTCGCGGCGAACATTCGAATCATGGGCCTCTAGACTAACAGAGCGGTAGGGTTGTGCGCTGGCCCGGAATCTTCAATCGTCAATCGCCAATCTGAAGAATGCACCGGGGCTCCACCAACCCTGTTGCATGGTTGAACTCGTATTCATATCTTGGGTGTCCCCATGCGCGTCCTCGTCACCGGTTTCAATCCGTTTGGAAAGCACAAAATCAATCCAACCCAGCGGCTGGCCCGCGAGGCCGACCGCCGGTCGGTCGGGGCGGCGGTCCTGGCGGGACGCGTCCTGCCGACGGAGTTCCGGAAGTGCGACCGGATGATCGACCAGGCCCTGCGCGAAACCCGTCCCGACGCGGTCCTCATGTTCGGGCTGGCGGCGGGGCGGAAGAAGTTCGCGCTCGAGTGCGTGGCGCTCAACGTGGACCACACCGAGACCCCCGACAACGCGGGGCGGCGGCCGTGGCGGCGGCCGATCGATCCGCGCGGGCCGGCGCTGCTCGAGGCCACGCTCCCCATCGACCGGCTCCATGGCGCGCTGCGCCGGGAGAAAATCCCGGTCTCGGTCTCGTACCACGCGGGCACGTACGTCTGCAATCACGCGTTCTACTCGGCGCTGCGGCGCGCGGGGCGGGCCCGCGTCGCGTTCATCCACGTCCCCGAGCGGGCGGCGCCGGGGCGGCTGCGGCGCGTCCTCGACGCGCTCGTGAAGGCGGTGGCGAAGGGGAATACGAACCGGACTCGCGCGGTTAAAACTGCCAAAGGAGAACCACGATGAAGCACCTCTCGATTCTCGCCGTCGCCCTCGCGGGCCTCGCTTTCTCGCCGGACGAAACGACGTTCTACGTCGGCCACCACGCGAAGTTCGTGAACGTCACGTTCGATTCACACGCGGACATCGAGACGATCGTCGGCACGACGAACGTCGCGAAGGGAACGGTCAAGGCGGACCTCGAGAAGGGGACGGGATCGGTCTCGCTCAAGGTGCCCGTCGCCTCGATGAAGACCGGCATCGACCTGCGCGACGAGCACCTGCGGTCGGCGATGTGGCTCGACGCGGAGAAGTTCCCCGAGATTACGTTCGTGTCGAAGAAGGTCGAGCCGGTGAAGGACGCGAAGAACAAGGTCAAGGTCACCGGCGACTTCACGATGCACGGCGTCTCGAAGGAGATGACCGTGACGGTGGATTGGAAGGAGCTGCCCGCCGACGCGGTCCAGGCCGCCAAATTCCCCGAGGGGCGCTGGCTCAAGTTCTCGACCGAGTTCGCGGTGAAGCTCTCGGACCACAACGTGAAGATCCCCGACGGGGTCGGCGGCAAGGTTTCCGACTCGTGGACGGTGAAAATGTCAATCTTTGCGGGCACGGCGAAAATCGAGGAAAAGAAGTAATCCGCCTTCGCGCCTTCGGCGCTTCGGCGGGATGTTCGCTTTCGCCCTCGGCGATTGACGATTGAGGATTGACGATTGCCGATGCTGACCAAATTGCGGGACCGGGCGGCGAAGGTCGCGCTGATCCTGGGAGTCGCGGGGCTGGTCCTGACGCCGGCGGCCGTCCTCATCCTGCCCGCGGCGTTCGGGCGCACGGTGCAGCTCGTGACGACGCCCAACGCGCCGGACATCGTCGCCCTGAATCGCACGATGTGGTCGAAGGGCGAGCCCGTCGCGCCGATCTACGGCACGCCGGTCGGCGAGCCGATGACGATCCTCTTCGCGGACAAGTCCCGGATCATCGTGCCGGCGGAAGACCCGTCGCTGACGCTCTACACCGTGGACAAGTCGAAGGGGGAGAACCCCCTCCAGGCGCAGACGATCCGGTTCGGCGCGAAGTTCGGGCTGATCGGGTCGGCAATCCTGATGGGGGCCGGAGCGCTTCATTTTGTGTGGAAGCGATGGCGGAAACCGGGAAGTCTTGAGTCATGAGTCGTAAGTCGTGAGTCAGTCGTGAGTCAGTCGCGAGTCAGTCGCGAGTCAGTCGCGAGTGGAGCGATTCTTACTCATGACTAACGACTCACGACTCACGACTTCTACAGGACGACACTCCGGTCCGGCTCTGGCCCGTCCGACTTGTGCGGGTAGTTTTCCAGCTGCTTGACTCGCTTCGGGAAGAGCACGCCGCGCACGTCCTCGACCATCCCGTAGAACGACGGCACGACGAAGAGCGTGAAGAGCGTCGAGACCGCGATCCCGCCGATCACCGACAGCGCCATCGGTTTGATGAGCTCCGCGCCCGGGCCCAGCGACATCGCCGCGGGCATCGCGCCCACCATCGTCGCAACGCTCGTCATCAGGATCGGCCGCAGGCGCACGGGACAGGCCTGGAGGATGGCCGTCTTCCAGTCGGCGCCCCGGTCGCGGGCCTGGTTCGTGTAGTCGACCAGGATGATCGAGTTCTTCTTCGCGATCCCCATCAGCAGGATGATCCCGATCGCGGAATAGATGTTGATGGAAAGCCCCGCCGCCCACAGGACGATGATCGCGCCCATGACGCTGAAGGGAAGGGCGAGGAAGACCGTGACGGGGTGGATGAAGCTGTTGAATTGCGACGCGAGGACGACGTACGCGATGAAGAGGCCGAGCGCCATGACGAGGAGCAGGCTCTGCTGCGTCTCCTGCGCCGTCTGGGCCGCGCCGGACCAGTACATCCGGTAGCCCTCCTCCTGGACCTCTTTCCAGAGCCCTTCCATCGCCTCGAAGGCCTTCGCGTGGGACGCGCCCTCCGGCACGTTCGCCGTCACCTCGATGGCGCGCTCCCGGTTCTTCCGGTTGATCGTGAGGAGCGTCGGGCGCTCCTCGATCGCGACGACCTCGGAGAGCGGGACGAGCCCGCCCGCGGAAGAGCGCACCCGGATCGTCCGGACATCCTCCGTCCGGAGGCGCTGGTCGCGCAGGACGCGGACGCGCACGTCGTACCGCCGGCCCTGGTCCTTGTACTTGCCGACGCGGGTGCCGCCGATGAGCGCGCCCACGGTCGTGCCGATCGCGTCCATCGAGACGCCCGCCTCCGCCGCCTTCTTCCGGTCGGGCACGATGTGGATCTCCGGCATGCCGACCTGGTAGTTGGTGTTGACGTCCTTGAGGAGCGGATGGACCTCCATCCGGTCCATCAGGCGGCCGGCGAGCGTCGCGATCCTGCCCCAATCCGGCCCCTGGATCGAGACCTCGACGTTCGACCCGCGCCGGCCCGTGATGGCTTGGGCCGACAGGTCCTGCGGCCGGACGATGAGGTCGGGGATGGCATTGAACTTGCGCACGTACTCGATCATCTGCTGCATCGAACGCCGGCGTTCCTTCCTGGGTTTCAGCGTGACGAAGAGGTTCGCCGTGTTCACCTCGCCGCCGCCGAAGCCGCCCACGGCCATGAAGTAGCGCTCCACCTCCGGCTGTTTCGCGATGTCCTCCTCCACGATCCGGCACAGCCGGTCCGTGAAGTCGATCGACGACCCGACCGGCGTCTGCAGGCGCGCGAGGAACCGCCCCTGGTCCTGCGAGGGGACGAGCTCGCGCGGGATCAGCGTGAAGACGAAGAGGGACGCCGCGAAGACGGCCAGGGAGCCGGAGAAGACCGCCCAGCGCCACGTGATCGTGGGCCGGAGCGCGCGGCCGTACGCCGACGCGAGCTTCTCGAAGAGGAAGTCGACCGAGCGGCCGATCCGCGTCGTGCGCTTCGTGACGTCGAGGAACTGCGCGCAGCGGGCGGGCGCGATCGTCAGTGCCTCGATGAGCGACAGGAAGACCGAGACCGAGAGGACGACGCCGAACTGGAAGAGGAACTTCCCGATGATGCCCTCGGCGAACGCGATCGGGAGGAAGATCGCGATGATCGCGACGGTCGCGGCCATCGCGGCGAACGTGATCTCGCGCGCGCCCTCGCGGGCCGCGTCGACGCGGCTCTTCCCCATTTCGCGGTGGCGGAAGATGTTCTCCATGACCATGATCGCGTCGTCGACGACGATGCCGATCGACAGGGTCAGGGCGAGCAGCGTGAACGTATTCAGCGTGAACCCCATGAAGTACATCACCGCGAACGTCCCGAGGATCGACGTGGGGATGGCGAGGACGATGTTGATCGTGGAGCTGAAAGAGCCGAGGAAGAGCCAGCAGACGAACGCGGTCAGGAAGACCGCGAGGACCATCGTGACCTGGATCTCGTGGATGGAGTCCTCGATGAAGGGCGTGGAGTCGAAGACGACCTGGAGCGACAGGTCCGAAGGGAGGGTTTTCTGGATCAGGGCGACCTGCTCGCGGACTCCCTTGGCGACGGCCACGGCGTTGGCGCCGCGCTGCTTGCGGACGCCGATCCCCTGCGAGGGCTCGCCGTTGGAGCGCGCGATGCGCCGCCGGTCCTCGAGTCCGTCCTCGACGACCGCGACGTCCTTCAGCCGCACCTGCGCGAGGCCCTCGGCGCGGAGGATGATGTTCCGGAAGTCGTCGAGCGTCAGCGCCTCGCCCTCGGACCGGACGTTGATCTCCTTGAACGGGCCCTCGATCCGTCCCGCGGGGACCTCGACGTGCTCGCGCCGGAGCGCCGCGATGACCTCGTCCGCGGAGAGCGCGTAGGCCTCGAGGCGCTTCGCGTCGAGCCAGATGCGGACGTTGCGCTCGAGGAACCCGCCGCCCAGGCTGATCTCGCCGGAGCCCGGCACCGTCTGGAGCCGGTCCTTGACCTGGTTGCGGACGATGTCGGAGAGCTCCTGCGGGGAGCGCGGCCCGATGAGGGCCACGAACATGATCGGCTGGTCTTCGGGATTCTGCTTGGAGACGACGGCGGGATCCATGTCCGCGGGGAGGCGCCGCTGGGCCTGGGCCAGCCTCGCCTGCACGTCCTGGATCGCGACGTCGATGTCCCGGTTGAGGTCGAACTCGATCGTGACGTTGGCGGATCCCTGGCGGCAGCTGCTCGAGATGTTCTTGATGCCCTGGATCGACATGACGGAGTCTTCGACGATGTCGACGACGTCGTTCTCCATGATCTCGGGGGAGGCGCCCTCCCACGTGAGGCTGATCGAGACCGTGGGGAAGTCGACGTCGGGCATCTGCGAGACGCCCAGCCGCGTGAACGCGACGCCGCCGAGCACCATGAACGCGATCATG
>DASTON010000145.1:0-2734 GCA_035762525.1 Planctomycetota bacterium
CGTCCCCCTCCTTGGCGAAGACGATGCGGCCCGATTCCACGGCCACCATCCGGCACATCACGGTCACTTCGGCGATCTGCGAGACCTTGTATCCGACGAGCAGGTTCGTCCGCTCCTTCCGGAAGCCGCACTTGCTCACGACGCCGTAGAACACGAAGTCGACGCCGATCTGCTTGCCGGCGCGGGCGGCGGTCGTCGGATCGATCGCGCCGCTCTGGCCGAGCTTCAGCTCGTCCATCGCCTTGGAGATCTGCTGCCGCTCGTAGACGGCGAACTGCTCGCAATCGACGAGCATCGTGCTGAGGATGTCCGCGGCGGGCGCCCCGACCTGCTGGCGGCCGTAGCCCGACTTGTCCTCGAAGTCGGCCACCGCGACCTTCTTGCGAAGCTCCTCGGCTTTCGGCTCGCGCTGCTTCATCCGGGTCGGCGGTTCGACCTGCTGAACCGATCCGCTCACGCAGCCCGCCATCGCCGCCAGGACCAGTCCCATCGCCATCCGACTCATCGATCCGCGCATCGCGTTCTCCTTATGCCACATCCCCTACGACATGCAGTTCGTTTCGCCGACCCCATCGCGTCACTTCGCCGGGGGTCTCGGCGTCTCGGGATCCCACCCCGCCCACGGAAGGCTCTGGAAGCACACGGAGGCGGCGCCGGGGGCGTATTTGCCGGGATCCGCCATCATCGTCTGTCCCACCGACCTGAGGATTCCCTTCCCGGCGGCGGTCTGCGAGTACCCGTCCTTCCCCTCGCCGCTCCACGCCAGCGCGCCATCCTTGGTCCCGTCGGCGGCCCGCATCTCGGCCGTCAGGGCGACTTCGACCTTGCTGTAAATCCCGATCGTGTTCGCATCCCACGCGACGAGGTGCGACCGGACGATCGCGTCCGCCTGGAATTCCTTCGCGAGTTCCTCGGTGGACCATTCCTGGATCTGCGCGGGATCCGTGTACTTCTTGGCGTCGTAGAACGCGCCGACCTTCGCATGGGCCACGAGCCGGTAACCGCGCGACGCGACCTCCTGCTCGACGAACGTCCACATCTTCAAGGCGGCGTGATTCGAGGCCGAGGTTTCGTTGAAGGGAATCAGGACCGCGACCGTCGTCACGTCGCGGTTCAAGTAGACGCGCGACGAACCGCACCCGGAGACGGTAACCAAAGCCAAGGCGGCCAGCGCAAGACGTTTCATGATCGCAGCTCCTCTTGCTCCCCTGACGATTCCCGATTGCCGATGCACGATTCCCGGTCCTAGCCAACGCCCTTCAACCGTCCCGACTGCGAGAAGAACGCGACGGGATTGTCCCATACGAGCTTGCGGATGTTTCCTTCTTTCGCGCCCCGGTGGCGCAGCTCCTCGATCGTGTGCGGCACCATGAGGGGGTCGCTCGGTCCCCAGTCCGCCGCGCTGTTCACCATCATCCGCTCCCACCCGTGGTCGCCGACGATGTTCGCCATCCGCTCCGGCGAGAGCTTCGTGATCGGGTAGACCGTGTGGCCGGCCCACGCGCCCGCCTCGAGCGTCATTCCCGTCGTCTCCTCGGTGTTGTGGTCCATGAGCGTCCGCTCCATGGGGAATCCGAGGCGCTTCACGATGTCCAGGTTCTTGCGGATCCCCTCCGGCTTGTTGACGTGCGGGGAATGGATGAGGATGGGGAGCCCGACCTTCCGCGCGAGCTCGATCTGCCGGACCATCGCGTCCTCTTCCTCGGGCGAGATGCGGTCGAACCCGATCTCCCCGACCGCGACGACGCGCTCGTGCTCGAGGAACCGCGGGAGCTCGGCGATGACGGCGTCCGCCAGGGCGCGGTCGTTCGCCTCCTTGGGATTCATCGCGAGCGTGACGAACTGCCGGATGCCGTACTTCGCGGCGCGGGCGTTCTCGTAGTGGGTCAGGTGGCTGAAGTAATCGAAAAACGACCCGGCGTGGCGGCGCGTCTCCCCGAGCCAGAAGGCGGGCTCGACGATGACCTCGATGCCCGCGCGGGCCATGGCCTCGTAGTCGTTGGTGGTGCGCGCGTACATGTGGGCGTGCGGCTCGAAGACCCGCACGCGCGGAGGGGCCGGGCGGACCCTCGCGGCCTTCATGACGGACTCCCGGGCGCGGTTAGAATCGCGCGGCGATCTCGAAGTAGACGCCGCTCAGGTTGACGTTGGCGCTTTCCTCTTCGGGCTGGTTGTCGTGGCTCACCAGCAGGGCGTCGTACACCTGGTAGCCGCCCTCGATCGTGAGGCCGCCCAGCGTGATGCGGGCGCCGAGGCGGAATTCGATCGGATTCTGGATCTCGATGGCCTTCTTGGCGTAGGCCGGCATCCCGATTCCGCCCTCGGCCTTCAGCTCGACCGCCTCGCCCACCTTGTAGGAGGCTTCGATTTCCGCGGCTGGATAGATCGTCCGCATCTTGAGGCTGTCGCGTCCGCCCGAGCCGAGGGAGATCTCGGTCTTCCAGTCGATGACCTTGCCGCCCATCCCGAGGCCGATGCGCCACGGCTGGCGCTCCGGGGTGAGGCCGAAGACGAACTTCGCGGAGACGAACCGGACGTCGACGTCGGTGTTGGCGGTGTCGCCGGGGGTCAGGACCAGGCTGCCGAAGGTATCGCCCTCGTCGATCGTGCTCTCCCCGTCCGAGGAGAACTGCCATGCCTGGATGTTGAAATTGTGCCCGCCCTTCATCCGGCCGGAGAGCGAGATGCCCCCGCCGATGCTGTCGGCCGCGGCGTCGAGATCCTCGTCGATGTC
>DASTON010000146.1:0-6110 GCA_035762525.1 Planctomycetota bacterium
GGTCCTCCTTGTCCACCCAGTCGACCTCCCGGCCGGAGTCCACCGAGTCCAAGACCGATGCCATCCTTGAAAGATGGACCACGGACAAGTTGTGCTTCTCCAAGGCATCCTTGAGAGCGTCGAGACCTCTCGAGCTGGCCACCATCGCCATCTGGTCCCGCATCAAGAAGCTCTTCACCGCGATTCGGTCGGCGATACCCAAGGTCAGGATCACGAGTTCGACAGCCTTCTCCGCCTTCCCCTGCTCCAAGGCAAGAGCGGTGAGGTCTCTTAGGATCTCTGCCGTCCTCACCGTGCCGCTGCCAATGGACGTGTCGTGATTCACGGGATTGTCAAAGTCGAACGGAGGCTCCACGGACGGGCGGCGAAGAGCCCGCTTCAAAGTCTCCAGATGCGGTCCCAGTTTCTCCATGAGCTTTTCCGTTTCGCCAAGCCCGGGCTCGGGAGCGTCCTCGGGCCTCCACATTTCGTAACTCGGAAGGCACACCAACTCCTGATCCGGAATCTCGGAAATCGCCTTCAAGGCGGGCGCAATCAAGTCCCAGGAATTGCCCTCCTCGGCGGGCTCGAAGAGGACCGGTCGCGCGATCTTGGCCGAACGAAGCGCGGCGATGTGATCCGCTACCGCTCGGCGCTGCCCGTCGAGCACCCGTCCGGCCTTTGTCCAGTCTGTCAGGAAAAGGACCCCCACTGTCAGCATCGCAGCCAGGGGAAACAAGCCGATGACCCAGGGAAACCAACGCCGGATGGGAGACTTCACGGTCAGGATTTTATCCGAAGGGCTACCTGCGGCGGACGCGCCATGCCGGGAATCCGTCGGCTTCGGGACCTTGCCCCCCTCCGACCGGTTCACCGGCGCGCTCCGGATCCCGCGTTCGCGAGACGATCATGGCGCCGTCCTCGGTCAGGAAATAGTCGAAGGCGGTGTCCCTGGGCGCGAGTTCCTCCAGGGTTCGAGGATAGCGGCCCTCCTTGGCATGAAACTGCGCCACGGCCACCGACACCCGCGCCAGGCGATACTCCAGGGCGACCTTCGCCAGCTTGCGCCACGCCGCGCCCATGTTGTGCTGCATCACCGTGTGAAGCATGGGAGGAGCCTCGTCCGAGGCCAGGAGTTCGCCCGCCGCGGCGCCGCGTTCCGAGAACGGCCGCTGGGCGAGCGCCCTTACGCCCGCCAAGTGCCGATCCTGCGCTTCGAAGCAATCCGCGAACAGGCTCCGCCTCGAGAAGGAATGGCGGAGCGAAGCGTTGAGCGCTTCGTCATGGGTCGTTCTCAGATGGGGATGGTCGTACAGGCTCAGCAGGATGAGACGGACGGCCAAGTCCTGCCGCTCCATCCACGCACCATCGGTCCCCAATGCCGGATCGCACGCTTCGAGAGCGTTCGCCAGTCGCTCCAGCTGTCTTGCGTCAAGCCGGTGATTCGAGAGGATCTTCTTCAACGTCTCGAGGCCCCGCGTCCTGATCTCGGCGGCCGCCACTTCCTGGACCACGTGGCTCTTCACGGTCAGCCGATCCGCGATTCCCAAGGTGATGACCAGGAAATCGACCGCCTCGTCGCCGCGACCCCGGGCGTGGGCGTTCTCCGCGGCATCGCACAGGATCCAGGAGGACTTCAGCGCCCGCGCGATTTCAGGAAACGTGGCGCCGATGACGTTCTCGTAGTCGTAGCCGGGCTCCACGTAAGGGCGTCGCAGCGCGTGCTTGAGGCTGTCGATCTTGAATCGGATCAACTCGACGGCCGCTTCGATGCGCGCCGGATCCGGCTGCGGATTCTCATCGCGACTGAACGTGGGGAAGCCGACGAGATCCTCATCTCCCAGGCCCGAGACGCCTGCCAAGGCGGCCACGAAAGGCCCCCACCCGTTGCCTTCTTCCGCCGGTTCGAAGAGCGCCGGACGCAGGACGCGCTTCGATCTCAGCGTGTCGACCCGGCTTGCCACGAGCTGACGTTGCGCCTCGATCTCCTCGCCCGCCCTCACCCAGGGAGGGCCGAAGTGAAGACCGAGGCCCAGGCCGGCCGCCGCCGCGATTCCGAGGATGATCCATGCTTTCCACCTGCCGGAGCGCGGCCGGTTCATGCCTCATTGACGAATCCGGCGTACCAATGGTGGCGGTCAAAATCTGTATAGTCTGGATATGGCGGCGATCATGAAAGTGGCGGTGACCGCGGCGGTGCTGGCCCTGGTTCCCTTCCAGGATTCCGCCGAAAAGGCGGTCGAGAAGCTCATCGAGTTCATGGACAAGGGCGCCTTCGTCGAGGGGCGCAGCCTGGCCGTCCAGATCTGCCAGAAGTTCCCCAAGACGCCCGCCTACGACACCGCCCTTCCCTACACCCGAGACAACGCCCTTCTTTCGATCGTGCCCATGGACATCACCGGCCCGGCGAAAAACCGGCTCGACATCGTCGTCATGGCGGACGGGCTCGAGTATGAGAACCGCGCGCAGGAGCGCTGGAAGAAGGAAGTCGAGCAGATCTTCAAGGGCCTCTTCGAGTGCGAGACGCTCAAGGAGTACCAGAAGTACTTCAACACGTACCGGGCCCACGTCGCGTCGAAGGCGGAGCGGCTCAACAAGCCCGACGGGCCGGTCCTGACGTTCTTCAAGTCGCGCGACGACGACGGCGAGATTCTCACCGACGGATTCGCCGCCCGCGACGTGGCCGCGTACACCGGCGCGAAGGACCGGATCGCGCTCGTGCAGGTGCGCCCCGCCGGGCTCCTGCACGGGATCAGCGGACACGGCGTCGCGACCTTCGGATCGCCCCGCCCCGGGTCGAAGGACGTCGTGCACGCGTTCGGCCACGGGCTGGCGGGACTCGCCGACGAAAGCCCGAGCCTCCACGTCTACGGCGGGATGGAGAAGAAAAAGAAGGAGCAGCCGCCGATTCCGGTCGCGTGCAACGTCTCCGACACGCGCGACGCGCTCAAGATCCCGTGGGCCCACTGGCTGAAGGCCAAGGAGAACGGGGAAAAGCGCGCCCAGAAAGTCGACATCCACGAGGGCGCCGCGTTCCGGGCGATGAAGGCCTGGCGGCCGGTCGACGAGTCGCTCTGCGTCATGAACGACGGCATGGATTTCTGCCCCGTCTGCCGCGAGAACGTCGTCCTCCTGATCTACTCGTACGTCCGGCCGATCGACGCCGCGCTGCCGTGCGACAAGATCATCACGATCAGCGGCAAGGAGAGCGTCGACCTCTGGGTGCGACCGATGGCGCCCGCGACGCACCGGCTGACGGTCGGCTGGATCACCGAGAAGGCGTGGCCCGGCGACAAGGGCGGCATCGACGCGGAAGGGCGGCCGGACGAGGAGGGAGTCCTGGAAAAGGCGTTGAGATGCCAGGACGGCCAGCCCGGGTGGCGCAAGGGCGAGGGGCCCGCCTGGCGCATTCCCAAGGGCGACGCGGCCGACGGCGTCCAGCAGAAGGGCCAGGACGGGATCCGGGAAGTGCTCACGATCAACGAGGCCCGGCTCGGCGCGGGCAAGTGGCGCATCACGTGCGTCGTGGCCGATCCGACGGAGTGGGTCCTCAAGGACTCTCAGAACCTACTTGTTGACTGGCGAACCTGGATCGTGGAGATCAAGTAAGGAAGAATCACGAATCACGAATTACGAATCACGAGGGAGTCCGACGTCTCCGATCGGGGATTCGTGATTCGTGATTCGTGATTCTTGATTCTTGATTCTTGATTCGTGATGCGTCATGCGTGATGCGTCATGCGTGATGCGCCTGCCCGCCGAAGCCTTGGCGAAGGCGGGTGATGCGCTCCTTTCCTATTGAATCTCCCTGTCGACGTCCCTATACTCTCCCCTCCCAAGGGAAAGGTTCACGTCGATGAAGAAGAACATTCATCCCGACTACAAAGAAGTGACCGTCAAGTGCGGGTGCGGCAACACCTTTACTACGCGCTCCACGAAGGGCGTCACGATCGCGGTCGAAATCTGCTCGAACTGCCATCCGTTCTATACGGGCAAGCAGAAGTTCGTCGACACCGCGGGCATGGTCGAGCGATTCCAGAAGAAGTGGACCGGCGACAAGGCGAAGCAGGCGCGCGAGTTGGCCGAAGGCAAGAAACCCGGCGCCAAGACCGCGGCCGCCACCCGCACGGGCAAGACGCTCCAGTCGCAGCTCCCGGGCGCGGGCCCCGCCACGCTCGCTCCCGACATCGGACAGAAGGCCGCCCAGAAGGCCGCCAGGCCCGGGGAATCGAAGCAGCCTTAACGACGATACTGAAGCGCCGCCGGGGGTACACTCCCGGCGGCGTTTTCTTTTGACCCATGTTTGACGATTTCAAGAAACAGGCCGACCGCGTCGATGAGATCGACCGCCTGCTTCAAGATCCCGCCGTCTCGGCCGATCCCGCCAAGTGCTCGTCCCTGCTGAAAGAGCGGTCCCGGCTCGTGAAGTGGGCGACCAAGTACCGCGAGTTCGAGAAGACGCAGAAGCACCTCGCCGAAGCGGAGACGATGGCCGCGGGCGAGAAGGATCCCGAGGTCCGCGAGCTCGCCCAAGCCGAGGTGCGCGACCTCAGGGAAGCCGCGACAAAGATGCGTCTCGAGATGGAGGAGCAGCTGCTCTCGGCGGACGCCGACACGGCGCGCAGCGTCATCATCGAGATCAGGCCCGGCGTCGGCGGCGACGAGGCCGCGCTCTTCGCCCAGGAGCTCTTCCAGATGTACCTGAAGTACGCGAAGCGCCGCGGCTGGACCCAGGACATCATCGAAGTCGTGAACACCGATCTCGGCGGACTCAACT
The DNA here is from genome assembly GCA_035762525.1 of Planctomycetota bacterium. Taxonomy (GTDB): domain Bacteria; phylum Planctomycetota; class MHYJ01; order MHYJ01; family JACPRB01; genus DASRJF01. Next base: position 4,757 of record DASTON010000146.1, read on the forward strand.
ACGCGACGTTCTCGATCGAAGGCGAGGACGTCTACAAGTACCTCCGGTTCGAGAGCGGCACGCACCGGGTCCAGCGGGTTCCCGCCACGGAGGCGAGCGGCCGCGTCCACACGAGCACGGCCACCGTGGCGGTCCTGCCGCAGGCGGAGGACGTCGACGTCACGATCAACGACAAGGACCTGCGCATCGACACGTACAGCGCGGGCGGCCCCGGCGGCCAGCACGTCAACAAGACCCAGAGCGCCGTCCGCATCACGCACCTCCCGACCAACATCGTCGTCCAGTGCCAAGACCAGCGGTCGCAGCTCCGCAATCGCGACCTGGCGATGCGCTGGCTGCGCGCCAAGCTCTACGAGCACGAGCAGACGAAGCAGAACAAGGCGATGTCCGACCTGCGCCGATCCCAGATCGGCTCGGGCGACCGGAGCGAAAAGATCCGCACGTACCACTTCAAAGACAACCGGATCACCGACCACCGGATCGGCTTCTCGATCCACGATCTCACGGGATTCATGGAAGGCCTCCTCGACCCCATGGTGGAAAAGCTGCTGGAGGCCGACCGGGCCGAGAAGCTCAAGGCCCTGGGCGCCGGGAAAAGGCCGTGACGATGCGGCGCGGCCGCCGCGTCGCCGATGTCCTGGCGTTTTCCACGCGGTACCTGCGGGACCAGGACGTCCCCGACGCGCGCGTCGACGCCGAGCTCCTCCTCGCGCACGTGCTCGGAATCCGGCTCGAGGATTTGATCGCGCGGTCGACCGAGGTTCTCTCCCCCGCCCACATCCGGACGTTCAATCGAGCCGTCGCGCGGCGCGGCGCCCGCGAGCCCCTCGCGTACATCACCGGCGTGAAGGAGTTCTACGGCATCAAGCTCAAGGTCACTCCGTCGGTGCTCATCCCCCGCCCCGAGACCGAGATCCTGGTCGAGCGCGCCATCGCGCTTCGCCCGAAGCGGGTGCTCGATCTCGGCACCGGCAGCGGCGCCATCGCCGCCGCCCTCGCCGCCGCGCTTCCGGACGCCGAGATCACCGCCACGGACGTCTCGGCCGCGGCCATCGGAATCGCCCGGCAGAATCTTCCCCGCAGAGTCGTGATAAGGAGAGGCCCCGATTTCGAGCCGGTGAAAGGCGAGAAGTTCGATCTCGTGGTGAGCAATCCGCCGTACATTCCGACCGGCGAGGTTGACGGCCTGCAGGCGGAGGTGCGGCAGGAGCCGCGGGTGGCGCTCGACGGCGGCCGCGACGGGCTGGACCTCGTCCGCCAGATCCTGCGCGAGGCGCCGCGCGCCCTGGTCGAGATCGGGTTCGGCCAGGCGAAGGTTTTACGATCGGAGTTCCGCGGCGTCCGTTTTCATAAG
>DASTON010000147.1:0-6242 GCA_035762525.1 Planctomycetota bacterium
TCGCGCGCCTTATAGACCTTCGCGACCTTGCCGCCGGTGCGCCAGGTCGTGGCCCACTCGCCGTCGGCCTTCACCGCGTCCATGAACGCGTCGGGCACGCGGACGGAGTTGTTCGAGTTCTGGCCGCTGACCGTGTGGTACGCCTCGCCGTTGAAGTCGCTGTCCATCCCGCCGAGTTCGATCAGGATGCGCGCCTTCTCCTCCTCGTGCATCTTCCAGTCGATGAACCGCTCGATCTCGGGGTGGTCCATGTCGAGGCAGACCATCTTGGCGGCGCGTCGCGTCGTGCCGCCGCTCTTGATGGCGCCCGCGGCCTTGTCGTAGATCTCGAGGAAGCTCATGAGGCCGCTCGACGTGCCGCCGCTCGAGAGCTTCTCGCCCTCGGCGCGGATCGCCGAGAAATTCGTGCCCGTGCCCGAGCCGAACTTGAAGATGCGCATCTCGCGGCGCACCTGGTCGGCCATGTCCATCAGGTCGTCCTGGATCCGCTGGATGAAGCAGGCGGAGAGCTGCGGGCGCGTGTAGGCGTCGGCCGCCTCTTCGACCGCGTTCGTCCGCTGGTTCCAGGCCCAGTTGCCGACGGCGCGCCCCTGGATGCCGTACTCCTGCGCGAGGCCGCAGTTGAACCAGACGGGGGAGTTGAACGCGCCGAACTGGTTGATGAGGAGGTACGTCAGCTCCATCTCGAACGCGTCGGCGTCCTCCGGCGTGGCGAAGTACCCGCCGAACTGGCCGCCGGCGACGCGCAGCGTGCGCGCGACGCGCGTGACGGTCTGCCGCGCGCTCGTCTCATGCCCCGTCCCCGGCACGCCGGCCTTCCGGAAGTACTTCGAGACGACGATGTCGGTGGCGAGCTGCGACCAGGAGGCGGGGACCTCGACGTCCTTCATCTCGAAGACGGTCGACCCGTCCGGATTCGAGATCTTCGAGACGCGCTTCTCCCACTTGATCGCGTCGTAGGGGTGGAGCCCGGGCTTCGTGAAGATCCGGCGGAACCTCACGCCTTCGCCGCGGACCGACGCGGAGGCCTTCGCCTTCGGGGTCGTGCCGACGGCGGCTCCGGCGCCCGCTTTTTCGAAAAGAGGATCCTGCATGAGGTGTTCCTTATATCTGAATTCCCCCTCGCCAACTACCGACGGCGACGCCCGGCCCGGTTCAAAGCGTGACAGCCCCGCCCGGCGTGCCCGCCCCCCGGCGCGGCTCCATCCGCCGCGAAGGAAGGGCCCCCTCGCCCCGTGTCCCCCAGCCCTGCAGCTAGTTCAAACTTATTCGCACGACCCCTGGCCCCGGCCCGCTTCCGCCCCGCCCCCCGCGGACCCCAGGAGCACAACAGGTACGCGACTTTTTCAGTGATACCACAAGGGATAGGGGTTGTCAAACCGATTCAACCCCGCGTCCTCGAAAAGCAAAAATGCCTCCGGGAGGCCCTCCAGGGCCTTCCGGGAGGCATTCGCGCGAGCCCCGATTTTCGCCCTAGGTCAAAAAACCTAGGGGGAAAAGAAATCAGACATCGGACATCAGACATCAGCCCGAGGCACCGGTATCTCCGGGCCCTCTGATGTCTGAAGACCGATGTCTGACAACTTCCCCGCGGAAACTCCCCGCCTTCGCGCGGGTTAATACTCTTTTTTCGCGGGCGGCGCGGGCTGGAGTGTCTGCTCCTTGCCGCCGCGGAGCGCCTTCACCTTCGAATCGCGCTTGAGGAGCTTCAGGACGTCCGCCGGTCCCGTCACAGTCTGGCCGTCGATCTCGAGAATGACGTCGTGCTTCTTCAAACCGGCCGCCGCGCCTGTCGATCCCTCCCGGACGGTCTCCACGACGACGCCCTGGCCCTCGGGGATCGAGAGCTGGCTCCGGAGGACGTCGGGAACGGGCGCCAGCTGCGCGCCGCGGATCACCTGGCGGCCGAAGAAATCGCGCGACGCCCACCACTCGTCCCGCGGCCACCGGTCGAGCCCGCGCCACTGTTTGAAGAGCTCCTGGAGCTCCTCGTTGGCCTTGCGGAGCTCGTCCAGGGAATTGTCGAATTGCGGGGGCATCGGAACCGGCGCGCCGAGCTGGGGGAAACCGGGGATCTCCCGGATGCCGTTGAACGACAGTTTCGTGCCGCCGTAGTCTATGCCGTCTTTCGTGATCCCGTACTTCGCGGCCAGCTCCTTGTGGTCGGCGACGAACTTTTCGATCGACTCCGCTTCCACTTCCGCTTTCGAATCCTTGTCGCCCGGGTAGACGAGTTTGACCTTTCCTTCGAGGCGGTGGAACTCGATCGCGTCGCCGTCGGTGGGAGTGAGCGAGTAGATCGTGCCGTCCTTGGTCTGGCGGATCGAGACGCGCGAGCCGAGCATCGTGGGTCCCGCGCCGGGCGCCCGGGACTGCTTGGGGGGCGCCGCCGGCCTGGCGATCTCATCCACCAGCCGCTTCGCGCGCACCCGGACCTCCGGGTCGCCGTTCTCCTCCGCCGCCTTCTTGAGGGCGTCCAGCGCGGGGGCGCCGATCTTCTTCAAGTCGGCCGTCGCCTTCTCGCGCTCCTCGAAACTGTCGGCCCCGAGGCCCTTGATGGCGTCCTGGATCCGCTTTTCGTCCTGCGCGAAGAGCGACGCGGCCGACGCCAGGACCGCGATCACGACCAGGGTTCTCATGGCGACTGCTCCTTTCATCGACAGATCAGTAGCGGAACCGGGCCGAAAGTTCGCTCAGGAGACGAAATCCGGCTTGACCGCGTCGGGAATCAGGCCTTTCTCGTGGCCTAGGGCGAGTAGCCGCCTCAGGCCCTCTTCTCCCTGCGGGCCGAGGTCGAGCGTGAAGTCGTTCACGTACATCCCGACGAACTTGTCCCCCCGGTCGCGATCGAGCCTGCGGCCGTAGGAGAGGGCGTGATCGAGCGTCTCGTCCCGATGGCCGAGCGCCCACCGGACCGAGTCGCGGATGATCGCGTTCACGTTCCGCTGCGTCTCCGGATCGAGCGACCGGCGGACGGCGTTGCCGCCGAGCGGAAGGGGAAGGCCCGTCTCGCGCTTCCACCACTCGCCGAGGTCGACGATCTTGTGGAGCCGCAGGTCGCCGTACGTGAGCTGGCCTTCGTGGATGAGAAGTCCGGCGTCCGCCTCGCCCTTAGCCACCGCTTCGGGGATCCGGTTGAACGGGACGATCCTCGTCTCGAGCCCGGGGCGGAAGAGTTGCATCGCCAGGTAGGCCGTCGTCAGCTTTCCCGGGATGGCGACGACCGCCTTGGAGAGGTCGAGCGACGGATCCTTCGAGACGATCATGGGGCCGTAGCCGAATCCAATGCTCGATCCGGCGCGCGTGAGCGCGTATTTGTCGCGGACCCGCGGGTAGGCATGAAAGGAAATCGCCGTGACGTCGTAGATGCCCTGGGAGGCGTCCTCGTTGAGCGCCTGGATGTCCTTGAGAACGTGGGTGACGTCGAGGCCGCGGGAGTCGATCTTTCCCTGGGCGAGCGCGTAAAACATGAAGGCGTCGTCGCTGTCGGGGCTGTGGGCGAGGGTGATGGGGCGTCCCATGGGGGTGGTCATCTTAGAAGCGCGGCAGGGGGGGGTCAACGCGCCGATTTTTCGTGACTCCCCATGACCCCGCAGGGGTAGACTTCCGGTATGGCCAGCAAAGACAAGACGCGGTTCACCGAGGAAGAAGTCCGCAAGCTCAGCCACCAGTCCACGAAGGTCTACCTCAGCTCGGTGATGCAGAAGCTGTTCAAGGACAAGTGGGCCGAGCATCTCGACGCCCTGCTGAGGGGCGACCGCAAAACGCTCGACCTGTGCGCCGCGCACCTCTCCAAGGATCTCACCTTCTTCCAGCTGCTCCACGTCCTCTGCCTGGTCACCGGGACGCGGTTCGACCTCCAGGAGAAGGACCACGCGAAGGCCGCGGACATGTGGCTGGTGTGGTTCGGCGAGAATCAGACCAATCTCGCGTGGGACGAACCTGAAGGCGTGTGGAAGGTGAAAGCGCCGACGAAGTAGCTCTCAGCGAGTCACTTCCAAGACGAGATCTTCGTTCAACCAGCCTCTCCACGATCCGCGGGCGCCGTGGTCGATCCCGTCCCTGCCTGCGCTCCAGACTTTGAGGCTTGATCCTCGAGTGCTCTTGAGCGGTCCGTCTCCAAAGGGATCCTGCAGCTCTAGAACTTCTCCCGTGCAAATGTAGTGCGCGGCCGTACGAAGCAGGCGCAACTTGGCGGCCTCCTGGCGTCGGTTGGAAGCCCCCCAGATGGATACTCCCGACAGAAGCTCCATTCCATGCCGTGAGGATTCGAGTTCCTCATGGACCGCCCATAGCACTTCGCGCGCTTTCATCCAGTTCATCCGTTCCGCCGCAGCCAGGCGGGCGGTCCAATGGTCGAGGAGCCGGAAGGCCCGGGCATTCATCAGTCGATAGGAGTAGTACTCACGCCAGCCGGCTCGTACCTCGACGTCGCCGACAGAGCAAAACCTCATCTGACGCCCCTCGCGAGCTTCCATCTGGAAACCCGCGCCGAGGTCAAGGACGTGATTCCAGAAGGAGTGGGAATGATCTGGATAAGCCTCCAGCAGGATTCCCAGCTCACGGTCCAGACGGGCGAATTCGGAAGGAGAGAGTTTTCCGCCCATCAGGATTGCGTGAAGGTCATCGAGCATCTCGGTAGAAGTTCCCAGAGCGGGATTGATGTCATTCTGGTCTCGATCGCGGCAAAAGAGGCACATGTCAAGCAGGAGCTCGGCCGCTTCCATGTGCCGGCCGGCGTCTACCAGCAGTCGCGCCTTTGATCTGGAGAGGTAGCCAAACGCCTGCTCGTCCCCCTGGTAAAGCCTGGGAATCGAACGGTCGCGCGACCAGTTGTATTCGAATCGGGCCTCGCCGCATTGGAGGCCTCGACGGATGTGGTCCAGAACCCCGGCGTGCTTCTCAAGGACCGCCACTACAGCTGCTCGATCCGCCTTTTCCGACCCCCGGAGGAACGCGTAGAACAGGTTGACGTAGACGTTGTAGAACTTGTCCTCCGCCTTGATTTCTTCGATCGCCTTTCGGTAATGATCCCAGGCGTTGCCGGGCTGAGGCGATCCCCGCAAGACGGGCCGAGTGTAGTCGCGTGCGTTGAACTCGGCTTTCAGCGCCTCGGTTCGCCGGGTGATGGCCGCCAATTCGTACTGCTCCAGGGCGTAAACGGCCAAGTCCCAGGCGCCGAGCGCGAGAGCGCCGATTCCAATCACGATCCAGACGGGCCGCAGCCGCTTCATCTCAAAGATTGTACTCCATGATCGATGGGGGCAGGCTGGCAGCCGGAAGCTGGCTGCTAGGAGCTTGGTGCCTCTGGCTTGATGCTTGAAGCTCGATGCCCAGCTGGGAGCTTCGCAGCTTGGAGCTGGGAGCTCTTACTTGGGCGGCTCTTCCCTTGGTGGCTCTTTTCCTGGCTCTTTCTTCGGCTCTTGCTTTGGCTTGTCTTCGTCCTCTTCGTCGTCCTCGTCCTTCTTCTTGTCGTCCTTCTTCGGCGGGGGACGGCGGCCGGGGCGGCCGATCTGGTCCTGCGACAGGTCGCGCTTGTCGAGCGTGAGCGCCAGCTCGAGCTCCTCCATCCCGCGGCGCACCTTCAGCTTCACCGCGTCGCCGGGCTTGCGCGCGCCCATCTCCTGGCGGAACTCGACCCAGTTCGCCAGCTTCTTCCCGTCCGCCTCGAGGATGAGGTCCCCGATCTTCAACCCGGCCTTGGCTCCGGGCGCGCCCGCGTCCGCCTCCGCCACCTTGAAGCCCGGCCCCTCGTGGTAATAGTCCGGCGTGAACCCGTAGTACCGGTTCCCCGCCTGCGCGTAGAACTCCTTCATGTCCTCGATCTTCCCGAGAAGCACGCGCGCCTCGACCCCCTCGAACGCCTTCTTCTCCTTGTTCCACCGCTTCGCCTTGACCGGCACGAGCGAGCCCGCCGGATACGTCCCGAGAACCCCGAAGAACCGGTTGTTGTTGACGATCCGGTGGCCGCCGATGTTGTAGAGGATGTCGCCTTCCTTCAATCCGGCCTTGTCGGCCGGACATCCTTCATCGATCGAAAAGATGAACGTGCCGTCGCCGTACTCCCCCGTGTGCTCGTACCGGTCGTCCCCGCACTCGCCCACGTGCACGCCTTCCAGGTAGCCGCCCCATTGCCGGCCGCCCGCCTTGAAGTGGGGAAGGAAGCGCATGATTTGATTCGTCGGGATCGCGTACCCGATGCCGGAGTTGACGCGGTTCGTGAACCGCTTGACGTCGATCCG
>DASTON010000148.1:0-4292 GCA_035762525.1 Planctomycetota bacterium
CATCTGGATCGCGTTGTCGACCCGCAGCCCCTTGATCTTCGTCCCGCTCGGGTCCAGCGGATTCGAGATGCTCCCCATCTCCCGGATCTTCTGCGGACGCACCCATCGCGCCGGGCGCCCGGAGTAGATCGTCAGCATGTCCTTCAGGTCCACCACCCGCTGGCTCATGCTCGTCCGCGCGTTCACCGCCACCCGGTCCGGCGCCGACGACACGTTGATCTTTCCCTGCTCGTCCGTCGCCGTGACGCCCCACAGGAATCCCTTCGGGTCGCGCACCTTCAAGTCCTTCAGCCGCGCGTCCCGGATCTCGACCGTGAACTCGTCCACCGTGTCCGCGTACGGCGTCGCCTCCTGCTTCCCCTGCTCCAGGTCCTGGCGCTCGAAGTACTCGGCGTTCCGGTACAGCTGCGTCACGGCGAAGTTGCGCACGCCCTCGGCGCCGTACCCCGCCTGCCGCCGCGCCCGCTCCGCGACCGCCGTCTTCTCGTGCATGATCATCGACAGCACGAACGGAGTCGCGATGACCGCGAGCGCCATGATCACCGTGAGAACGAGGATCAGGGCCATGCCCGATCTCGAATCCCGGCACGTGGAACGCGACATGGAATCCTCCTGCGCGATGGACTCCCCCCTGGACGAACTGGAGCGGGAAAAGGCGTGTGCAAACCGACCCGCTCGACGGGTGTGACTACCCATTGGAGTCCAACGACGCGGTCTCGGGACCGGATGCATGATTTTCGAAAAAAGTCCGGTCGAATCCTTCGTTTGGAAGATCATCGGCGGACCTGCCCCTGCCGCGTGATGACGAGCGTCTTCGACGCCGCCGGGGACTTGAGCGTGATCGTCACCTCGCCCGTGTGGCGCGTCGCGTCGAGCCGGCCCGTCCCGTCGAAGGCGATGAGGTACTCGCCGTCCTGGAGTTTCGCGCTGCGCGGCAGCTCGAACTCGACCTGGGGGGGCAGCTGGTACGTGTCGTGCGGAATGATCGCGCTGACGCGAACCTCGTCCATCAGCCCCGCCAGGCCGTCCTTCTTGGCGCCGAGGACAAGCGGCGCGGAACCCCGCCACTGGTGGCGGCACGGCTTGGACCCCGCCTCCGCTCCGTTCAGGAGGATCTTGATCTCGCGCCCGTTGTAGATCGCCTGGCAGTAGACCCACCACTCGCGCGGGATCAGGTTCGTGCCCGAGTCCGCGGTGACGTTCCCCACCCTCGCCTGCACGCGGCCGACCGCATCGACGGAGACTTCCATCTCCTTGCCGATCGAGGCGAGGATGTGCTTTCCCTGGCCGGGGTTGCGGTTGAACCACATCTCGATCGAGATCCCCTGGTCGGCGGCGAACCGAGGGATGTCGCCGCAGTCGATCGTGTCGCTGCCCTTGAACCGGTACGCGAGCCCCACGCGGCCCAGCACCTGCACGGCGCCGTGGACGTCGATCGTCTTGTTGAAGCCGCCCGACGTGTCCTCGAAGTGGCACATCACGATCGACTCGCGGATGAGCGTGCCCGCGGTCCGTTCGTTCGTGTTGAGGACGACCCAGGCGGGCGAGTTCTCCGCGCGCGCGTGCTCGCCGGCGGCTCGCAGGAGGGCCGTCACGGTGTTCGCGGCGGCCATGACGCCGAGGTCGCGGTTGGCGTTGCGGAGCACGCCGATCGTCATCGCGAAGATCATCGAGAGGATCGCGAGGACGACGAGAATTTCGAGGAGCGTCACGCCGGATCGGCGGAGCTTCGTGCGATCCCCGCGGCGATCCATTACCGGGCCTGTATGTCGTCCGGTGTGCCGGCCTTTCCGTCGGGTCCCACGGACATGATCTGGAACTTGTTGGGGCGCAGGAACGTCTTCGTGCTGGCGCTCCGGGCCGGATTGAAGGAGTCCTCGGCGCTCGACGGGTCGACCTTGATCCGGCGGGTGGAGGGATTCGGCCTTTCGTAGTCCTTCCAGTGCATGTAGCACATGGCGAAGCCGAAGCCGTCGCTGATTTCGCGGAGCTGGTAGTCGCCGAAATACCAGTTGGTGATGTTCTTCGACGCCGAATCGTTGTCCACGTTCAGGAACTGGTCGTCGCGGATCGTGAGGAGCGGGTCGCCGCGCATCCGGCTTCCGAGGCACGCGGTCAGCGCTTCCATGCCGTTGTTGATGTCGTTCGGCATGCCGACCTTGAATTCGGCCAGCGTCGAAGGCGGATAGTCGCCCCAGTTGCGGCCGGTGCGGTACTGCTCGCACGCCCCCGCCAGGCTCTCGATCAGGGCCTCCGTCTTGGTCACGCGCGCGCTCTTGAGCGCCGAGCTCACGCCCACGATGGCCAGCGACATGAGGATTCCCAGGATCACGATGACGACGAGCATCTCGATGAGCGTGAATCCCCCGGAGCTTCCAGCAGTCGGCCTCATGGCTTCACCTACTTTTCCTCGCCGAGCACGCGCACGTCGTCGATTCCCATCGACCAGGGTTTTCCCACGGCCAGCGTCTTCGCCCACAGGTGAAGGACCAGCGTCGGAGAGTCGCCCAGCGCCCTCTGGACCTTGATCGGATTCTTCTCGGTGGTCATCTGGCGCCACGCGGCCTTGGCCTCGTCCCAGACGGAGAACTCGAAGATCCACGTGTTGTTCTCGGTGGCGGATTGGCGCCGGTCCAGCTTGAAGCGGATGCGCGTGGGCGCCGCCGGCAGCGTTCCCCCGCGGTTGGCGGGCCGGCTCGGCCCCTTGGTGGTGGCCGCCACGCTGGTCCCCCAGAAGACCGCGATCGGCTTGGCCGCGCCGGCCGCCGCGTCCTCCACGAAAGCGAAGTGGAGGCCGTTCGCCATGGGCGGCGCGCCCTTCATGGCTCCGAAGTACAGGGAGAATCCCGCTTCGAATCCGCTCAAGGAGGCGATGTCCAGCGTCGCTTCGGCGCTCAGGAATCCGAGCTGCGAGATGCCCCCGTGCTCGAGGGCCGCATACGGGGTCAGGGCCATGGACCCGCCCGCGTTGCCGATCATCGCCCGGTCGTTGGCGAACGAGATGGTCGGCCCGCCCGGCGACGTCTGCTGGGCCCACGCGTTGGCCGACGACGTCTGGTTCTTGTCAAAGCGCTCTTCGATCAGGATCCGCTGGACGCGCCAATCCTCGATCGCCTGGAGCGCCTTCGCGCACTCGTTTCTCCATTCGATGTCCGCCGGATCCGTCAATCCGGGATGCCTCGAGCCGACGTCGAACCGCAGGGCGGCGAGATCGAGACGTTCCTTCGGCGAGTTGGCGCCGTACCAGTAGTCGACGTAGCCGCGGCCGTAGTCGATGAGCGGATCCACGCGGCCGATGGCGAGAGCCACGGCGCGGTCAAAGGCGGCGCCGGCTTCGCGGGCCCGGCCGCGCGACGCATTCACGCAGCCCAGGGCGACGTTGGCCGCGTAGCTGTTGGGATCGGCGCGATAGGAGGTCTCGAGGAGCGTCTGCGCGTTTCCGCGGTGCGCTTCGGCGCGTTCCCGGAACGGCCCCTGGCGGTCGGGGGGCGCGCCGACCGCCTGCTGCTGTTCCTTGCCCGCGAGCATCAGGTACGCCAGCGCGGCGTCGGTCGTGGCCGGCAGGTAATCCGGATTCGTTTTCAGCGAGGCGCGGAACAGGTCCAGCGCTTCCTGCGCCTTGCCCTCCCGGAGCTTGAGGCGCCCCAGGGCGTACGCCATGAAGTAGTCGTCGGGCTGGGTCTTGCGCGCGCGCTCGAAGGCCGGCCCGGCCTCCTCGTATTTCCCCTTCAGGAGCGCCAGGAAGCCGGGTCCCGCCGCCGCCGTCGACGAGGCGGGATCGCGCTGCGCCGCGGCCGTCAGGAGCGCCTCCGCCTCGTTGGCCCGGCCCTCGGCGAGATAGAGGATCGCGAGGTTGAGCCAGGCGTCGATCCGGTATTGGTCGGCCTTGATGGAGGCCACGAAGTTCGCCGCCGCGCCCGGCTTGTTCTGGAGCGCGAGCGCGACGCCCAGGCCGTTGAGCGCCTCGGAGTCCGCGGGCTTCGCCTCCAGCGCCGCCCGGAATGAACCCTCGGCTTCCTCGGCCTGTCCCCGGCGCAGGCGCGCCACGCCCTGGACGGCCAGGGCCTCGGGTTCGCCGGCGCCGCCGACGAGGAGCGCGTCGATCTCGTCGAGCGCCAGCTTCGTCTCCCCGAGATTGAGCCGCGCCCTCGCGAGCGCGATCCGGGGCCGGGCCCGGCCCGGCTGGAGCTGGTACGCGGCGTCATAGCTGATCAGGCTTCGCTCGTGATACCCCAGGCTTTCGTACATCTCGCCCAGGCTCAAGTGCAGGTCCGCGGAGTCGTTGTCGGTGC
>DASTON010000149.1:0-9184 GCA_035762525.1 Planctomycetota bacterium
GCGCGGCATGGCCGGCGCCGCGGTGCTCGCGGCGAACGGCGCGTATCGCGGGGGCGCCGGGCTGGTGACGCTCGCGGTTCCCGCGGACATCGTCGACACGGTCGCGGCGCTCCAGGTGTGCGCGCTCGTTCGAAGCCTGCCCCTGGGCCCCGTTGAAGCCGACGTGGTCGCGGTCGGCCCCGGACTGGGCGCCTCCCCCGCGACCGCGGAGATGGTGCGGTCCTTCGTCGCGCAATCCACGCTCCCCCTCGTCCTCGACGCCGACGGCCTCAACGCGTACGCGGATCTTCCGGACCGGCTGGCGACGCTCAAGACGCCTCGCGTCCTGACGCCCCACGCGGGCGAACTCGCCCGCCTGACCGGACTGACCGCCGCCGCGATCAACCGCGACCGAGGCGGCTCCGCGGAGGCGGCCGCGAAGCGATTCAAGGCGGTCGTCGTCCTCAAGGGGCGCGGGACGGTCATCACCGACGGAAAGCGGACGCGCGTCAACGAGACGGGCAATCCCGGCATGGCGACCGGGGGAACCGGAGACGTCCTGACCGGCCTGGTGGCGGCGCTCATCGCCCAAGGCCTGTCGCCGTTCGACGCCGCGTGCCTCGGGGTCCACCTGCACGGCCGCGCGGGCGACCTCGCGGCGGAGAAGCTCGGCGTCCACTCGATGATGGCCACGGACCTGCTCGACCATCTTCCGGCCGCCTTTCTCGAACACGGAAGGAGCTCCCGATGATCACGCGACGCGAGTTCATGGAGGGAATGGCGGTCGTGGCGGGGTCGTTCGCGATCCGCCCGCAGGAGGCCAAGACGATCCCCGCGATCATCACGACCTGGTCCTTCGGCAAGAAGGCGAACGCCGTGGCCTGGGAGATCCTCTCCAAGGGCGGCTCGTCGCTCGACGCCGTCGAGAAGGGAATCAACGACGCGGAGCTCGATCCCGAGAATACCTCGGTCGGCTACGGCGGACTACCCAACGAGGACGGCGAGACCACGCTGGACGCGGTCCTCATGCACGGGCCGCGCCACGCGGCGGGCGCGGTGGGCTGCCTCAAGCGGATCAAGACCCCGATCAGCGTCGCGCGCAAGGTCCTCGACAGGACGAAGCACACGTTCATCGTCGGCGACGACGCGACGAAGTTCGCCGTGAAGATGGGTTTCAAGGAAGAGGACCTCTCCACGGAGAAGTCGAAACAGGCGTGGGAGAAATGGAAGGCCGACCCGAAGCGGACGAACTTCTGGACGCACGACACGATCGGAATGGTCGCCATCGACTCCAAGGGTGACATCACGGCGGGATGTTCGACGAGCGGCCTGGCGTTCAAGATCGCGGGCCGAGTCGGCGATTCGCCGATCGTGGGCTCGGGCGCGTATTGCGACAACGACATCGGCGGCGCGGCCGCGACGGGGAACGGCGACGTCATGATGCGCTTCTGTCCTTCGCTCATGGCGGTCGAGCTGATGCGTGCGCGCAAGACGCCCGAGGAAGCGTGCGCCATCTCGCTGTCGCGCATCACCGCCAAGGGCTACAAGGTCGGCGGCGCGCTCGTCGCGGTGAACAAGAAGGGCGAGTTCGGGTTCGCGCAGGTCAACTATCTCGACTTCCAGTGCGCCGCGCGGAACGGCTCGATCGACGAAATCCGTCCAATCAAGTAATCCTTCGACTCGCCTCCGGCCCTTCGACAGGCTCAGGGCCGTCCTGAGCGAAGTCGAAGGACGGCTCGCTCAGGATAAGCAGGACCAAGGAGGACATCATCAAGCCCAGTCTCTTGAGGGGTCCTGCTTAAATGGAACTTCCTCGGCTCCCGCCCCGGCCGAAGAAGTACGCGAATGTCTACGTGTGGACGTTCGCCAATTTCTCCGAGACGATGCCCCACCCCGTGAGCCCCATGGGATGGTCGCTCATGGAATCGGGCCTGCGGATCTTCATGCGTCCCCTGCGCCTGGCGAACGACGCCGGCTACACGCTCTTCGAGTTCCTCTACGGCCGGGTCTTCTGGAACCTCACACCGGTGTTCGGCTCGCGGCTCATGTTCAGCATGCTCGACCGAGAACTCGAGATGATCGCGCCTTCGATCCGCGGGACGATGAAGGAGATCCTGCGGAAGGGCCGCGTGCGGCCGAGGCCCATCTACACCCTTCCCCAGAAGGTGGTCCTTGGATTGCAGGCGGCATTGTTGATTCCGCGGATTGCGATGCACGCGCTGTGGTCGGCGCTGAAACCGGGCGGCGTCGAACGGGAGCTCGACCGGCTCGAAGCCGAGCTTCGGAGCCGGGCCTCGCCCCCGGACAGCGACTGGCGATCCTCGGTCCGCGAGCTGGACCGTTACGTCGCGTGGGCGTTCGGGAATCTCAAGCGGCGATACGGCCCCGCGGGCATCCTCTTCATGGGGGTGACGGGGTTCTTCGCGAGCGTCGCGGGGTTCCTGATGAAGTCCCGCAACGCGAACGACCTGCTGGACCTCCTGGCCCCCTCGCGCCCTTCGAAGACGGTGGAGGCCGACCTGGCCTTGTGGGAGCTTTCCCAGAAACCCCTGGCGCCCGACGCCCCCGAGTTCCTGGCCTACTTGGATCGATACGGCCATCGCTGCCCCGGGGAGCAGGACGCGTACCACCCGCGTCCGTGGGACGATCCGGCTCGCGCGTTCGCGCGGCTGCAGTCCGCGGGCGGTCCCTCGCCGGCGGAGCGGTTCGCCCGGCAATCGCAGAAGCAGCGCGACGCCGCGGCCGCGCGCTTGAAATCGCTCGACCCGGTGCGACGCCTGTTCGCCCGTCCCCTCCACCGCGCCGCGTCGCGCTATCTCCCGATTCGCGAGGACGGCAAGCACTACGTGATGCTGATCCTGGGCCACTCCCGGCGGCGGCTGGCGGCGATCGGCCGCGGGATGCGGGCGGAGGGCGTCGTGGCCGACGCGGACGACGTCTTTTTCCTGAAGCTGCCGGAGCTGGTTCGCCTGGCCCGACGCGACGAGAACGTCCGCGAACGGATCGCGGAGCGGCGCGAAGAGTTCGTGAAGTACCGCGACGTGCGGCCGCCGCTCATCGTCACGAGCGAGGGGATACCCGAAGCGCCCCCCGCTCCGCCCCTCCGCGGCGACGGAGTCTCGCCGGGAATCGCGAAAGGGCGGGTCCGGGTCGTGCTCGATCCGACGCGCGACGGGAAAATGGAGCCGGGCGAAATCCTGGTCGCGCCCTTTACTGACCCGGGATGGACTCCGCTCTTCCTGCGCGCGGCGGCGGTCGTGACCGAAGTCGGCGGCGCGCTCTCTCACGGCGCGGTCGTCGCCCGCGAATTCGGCCTGCCCGCAGTCGTTAACGTGATGGATGCGACGAAGCTGCTGCGTACCGGGGAGACGATCGAGGTGGACGGGAGCAGCGGAGTTGTTCTACGGGTGGAGCCTATTAATAGTTCGAAATTAGCAAAAGGCGGGCCATGAGAAGCGACATGGGTGTTCGCCCCGGAAACGCTCTGGCTGACTGGGCCTCAATCTCCACTTGCCGGGTGCCGGGTTTGCGTGCTACATAGCTCTGCCCATGCCCCTCAAGATCCAGCTCCTCCAAGGCGACATCACCCAGCTCGAGGTCGAGGCGATCGTCAACTCCGCCAACAACGACTTCATCCTGGGGAGCGGCGTCTCGGGCGCGATCCACCGCCTCGGCGGCCCCGAGATCCAGGAGGAGTGCCACAAGATCGGGACGCGGCCGCTGGGAAGCGTGGCGACGACGACCGCCGGCAAGCTGAAGGCCAAGTACATCATCCACGCCGCGGTCAATCCGCTTGGACTCTGGGCCGACGCGAAATCGATCCGGGCCGCGTTCCGCGGTGTCCTGCGCGAGCTTCGCGACAAGGGGATCAAGTCGACCGCCATTCCCGCCATCGGCACCGGCGCCGGCGCGTTCTCGATCGACCGGTGCGCGGACATCCTGCTCGAGGAGGTCCGCGACTTCGCGAAGACGGAGCCGGCGCTCGAGACGATGATCTTCGTGCTCTTCGACGAGAAGAACTACAAGGCGTTCGAGGAGCGGTTCATCCGCAAGTTTCCCGAGCTGTGGACCGCGCATACGGACCGGCCGCTGCCCGAGCTTCCGCCGGAACCGGAGCTGGAGCCGCTCCCTCCCCCGCTGCCGCCGCGGCCCCCGCCGCGCCCGATCCTGCGCCCCGGCCAGCGTCCCCAGCAAGGCCAGCGCCCTCCGCAGCAGGGGCAGCGGCCGGGCCAACCCGGCCAGCAGCAAGGCCCGCCGAGGCCCGGTCGCCGCAATCGCGGCCGCCGCCGGGGCGGTCCGCCGCGCAACCAAGGTCCCCAGCAGGGCGGGAACCGTCCGCCGGGACCTCCACCCAGCCGGCCCCAACCGCCTCCGCCCGCGGCGCCGCCGTCGTAGTTCGCCAAAGGCGGTGTTAGGATGCGGAGGATGGCCTCAGCGCTTACAAGTCACGACGTCACCGCGGCCCTTCCCGTGCTGAGCACCCGGGCGATGGCGGGCCTGAGCATGGCAATTGCGAGCTGGTTGACTCTGATCGCGACAATCCTGGCGAGTGATCGATTCGACGATGATGGATATCGGAGTTTCAATCCGTTCTTCTGGTGGACGGCGATTCTCCTGGCCACATCGTTCACGGCAACCCTGTTGGCGATCGCGCAAATCCTTCAATCGCGTCGCCGCGTGCATGGACTCCGGCCGGCGTGCTTGAGTCTCCTTCTCATTCTGGCCAACTTCATTTGGTTCAACGGTCTCATCCCGAGGCTCTGACATGACGCCCGATTGCCTCTTCTGCAAGATCGCCCAGGGGAAGATCCCGGCGACCCCCGTCTTCTCGAATGACGAGATCGTCGCCTTCCGCGACATCAACCCGCAGGCGCCGACCCACATCCTCGTGATTCCCCGGAACCACATCACCTCGATCGTGGATGTGGATGCAGCCGACGAGGCGCTCGCCGGCCGGCTCCTGCGCACGGCCGCCTCGATCGCGAAGGCGGAGAAAATCGCGGACTCCGGGTTCAGGCTCGTCCTCAACTGCAACAAGGACGGCGGGCAAACCGTCATGCACCTGCACGTGCACTTGATGGGGGGCCGGGGGATGGCCTGGCCCCCCGGCTAGACTTCAAACTTCAGACTTCCGACGTCATCGGTAATCGGTCATCCGTCATCAGCAAGTCGACCTGTCCATCTAGGTCATCTGATAAAGCATGAGGTAGACGAGGATTCCGGTCAACGAGACGTACATCCACACGGGCAAGGTCCAGCGCGCGATCGCGACGTGGCGGTCGAATGTGCCGCGCCAGGCGCGGATGACGGTGACGAGGGCCATCGGCGCGACGATCGCCGCCAGGATCGTGTGCGACAACAGGATCGCGAAGTAGGCGGTCCGCATCCACCCCGTCCCCGCGTACTTCACCGACCCCGCCTGGATGTGATAAGTCACGTACGAGGCGAGGAAGACGAGCGACGTGATCAACGCCATCGTCATCGCCACCTTGTGCGCGCCGATCTTGCGGTTGAGGATGAACGCGAGCCCCGCGGACAGGAAGAGGAAGCTCGTGAAGTTGAGGACCGCGTTGAGCCGGGGCAGGGATCGGACCGAGACGAGCTTGGGAGGAGTCAGCGCCAGCCGCCGGGCGTCGCGCGCCGCGGCCGCCGCCTCGGTCGAATCATAGACTCCGCGCAGCGCGCCCTGCGCATCGACGAGGAAAAGCCGGCGGTCGTGCACGTGGTCGACGACCTTGTCGGGAGTCTCGAGCAGCGCCCGCGCGCCCCGCGTGATGGCGTCCGCCATCGCGGGCAGGGTCGAGGGCTCCTCGTAGTCGTACAGGTAGTGGCCGCGCACCTGGCCTTCGCCGTCCACGAGATAGATCCGCTGCGTGTGGAAGAACTCGTTGCCGGGCGTCGCGTTGGGATTGGGCCGCGCCTCCTCGACCTTGAACCCCTCGTACGCCAGCTTGTAGACCCACATCCCGGTCACGAACCGCCAGCGCGGATCCTCCTTCCAGATCTTCCGGTAGTCCTGGAGCACCTCCGGCTTGTCGTAGTCCGGGTCGACGCTGAACGAGATGAACCGCAGGCGCGGATCGTTCGGGAGTTTCTCGATGATCGCTTCCATGCCCTTGCACATTGCCGGGCACGCGGTGGAGCACCGCGTGAAGATGAAGTCGGCGATCCAGATCTTGCCCGCGAGATCGGCCTGTCCGAAAGGCCGGCCGTCCTCCGCGGTGAGTTTCCAGTCGCCCAGGCGGCTGATGCGGTCCAGCACCACTTCGCCGGACGAGGGATCCTCCTTCGGGGGCCCGACGTGGGAGTAGAGCTCCTCGATCCGGGTAGCCTCATCTTCGATGAGGCCCGACGCTCGAGTGAACAGGACGTCCATTGCAAGGGGCGGAACGGCCGTTTCCTGCAGTCCTTTCATGGCCCTCAAGGTCTGCTGACAGGCCCCCTTGCAGTTGTCGTCAAAGACGCACCCGATCCAGATCTTGCCGGCGAGATCCGGAGGAACGCGGAGCTGGCGATTCCAGGCGAAATCGGGGGGCGGGCCGGCCAGGACGCGGATGCCGGCGGCGGCGGTCGCCAGTCCCGCGAGGACCACGAGGAGCCAGATGAACTTCTGGATCGGATTCACTTCGCGCGCGCCCGCTGCATCCGCTGCCTCTCACTCCGGACGATGAGGATCACGATCGAGAAGACCACGAACGCCACCATCGCGAGCATCAGGTAGATGCTCCACCCCATCCCCGCCGCCAGGTCCGACACGGGACCCTCGGGGCCCCTCCCCTCGGAGAGGCTCTCTTTTCACTGCGATCACTGCGCGACGAGGAGAGACCACAGGGCCGCCGGGTGCATAGCGTCACCCAAGATAGCGGACCAAAGGAGGAGATGCGAAGAGTCCTACGTCCCACGTCCGAAGGCCGACGTCCGAAGTCGAAGTGTCCGACGTCACGAGCTGAAAGCTGAGCGCTGGCTTAGTGTCCGCCACCGGGAGTGGAGTGGATCTCTTCGCCCTTCGTCGTGTGCTCGCCGAACGCGACGTCCGGGAAATTCGAGAAGATGATCACGAGGAGGAGCACGAGGGGGAAGATCACGACGGGATAGAAATACCGCTTCTCGTACTTGAGGTGCATGAAGAAGAGCGCGACGAGCGTGGCCTTGGTGCATGCGATCGCGACGCCGATGATCCGGTTCATCGTGTGACTGAGGGTGTCTTGGGGCAGGACGCGCGCCTGGCCGACCGTGAGGATCGTCGCCACGATGAGCGTGGCGAAAACCGCCCAGTACAGCTTGGTCGACTTCACTGGATCACTCACGACGACCCCCGTCTTTAATGAACTTTCCCGTCACGATTAGCGATTAACGATTGCCGATTACCGGAAATCGTCAATCGTCAATCAGAAATCTCTCTCTTTACTCTCTACGCTTCCTACAAGAGATACACAATTGGGAACAGGAAGATCCAGACCAGGTCCACAAAGTGCCAGTACAGCGCCACGTTCTCGACCTTCGTGTACCGCTCGGGCCCGTAGTGCTTCGCGTAGAACATCAGGAACACCAGGGCCACGATCCCGCCCAAAACGTGCAGTCCGTGGAAGCCCGTCATCAGGAAGTAGGCGCTCCAGAACGTGCTCGTGTTCGGGAAGATGTTGTGGTCGAACTTCGCCGAGTACTCGAACCCCTTGATCACGAGGAAAAGCGTTCCCAGGACCGCCGTCAGGAAGATCATGTCTTCGCACTTCCCGCGGTTCCCCTTCGAGATGGCGTTGACGGCCAGCACCATCGTCAGCGACGAGATGATGAGCACCGCGGTGTTGACGGCCGCGAGCTGCCAGCTCAGGGACTGCTGGCCCACGTCCGCGAGGTGGGGGTTCGCCATCCGGAGGACGATGTACGCCCCGATGAACCCCGAGAAGAACATGATTTCCGACGCGAGGAAGAGCCACATCCCGAAGCGCGCGCGCTCGAACTTCTCGACGTGCTCCGCGCCGCCGTGGGAATCCGCCGCCGCGTGATCCATGGTCCTAGGCTCCTTGAGAGGTCAGGGCCATCAAGCCGAGCAGGCCCGGGAGATACGCCAGGGAAGCGAAGAAGAGGCGCCGCGCCCGTTCGCGCGACCGGATCTGCGCGAAGGCCACGCCGAACGCCAGGAACGCCAGGCCCAGCGCCGCCGCGCCCGCGAGGTACGTCCGGCCCGCGAAGCCCATCCACACCGGCGCGAGGCTGATGAGGACGAGCGCCAGCGTCTGGAGGACGACCTGCCGCGCGGTGCTCGTCCCCTCGGGATCGACCACCGGCAGCATCGGGTAGCCGGCGCGCGCGTAATCCTCGCGGTACATCCACGCGATCGCGAGGAAGTGCGGAAGCTGCCAGAAGAAGAGGACGCCGAAGAGCGCCCACGCGCCGGGATCGAGCGTCCCCCGCGCCGCGGCCCATCCCATGACGGGCGGGAGCGCGCCGGGGATCGCTCCGACGATCGTGCAGATGGACGTGCGCGACTTGAGCGGCGTGTAGACCCCGAGGTACAGGACGAGCGTCGCGAGCGAGAGGCCCGCCGTCAGCGCGTTGACCTTCACCGCGAGCAGGATCACGCCGCCCGTGGCGAGGATGCCGCCGAACGAGACCGCGGTGCCGAGCGGAACGCGGCCCGCGGGGACCGGCCGATTCCGGGTGCGGTGCATGGCGCCGTCCGCTCGCCGCTCCATCGCCATGTTGAGGACGCCCGCCCCCGCGCACGAGAGCGCGGTGCCGATGAGCAGGTTGGCGAGGAGCATGCCGTCGATCGCGCCGGGGGTCGCGAGATAGAACCCGAACAGCGCGGTCAGGACCACCATCAAGGTGATCCGCGGCTTCGTCAGCGCGATGAAGTCCTTCATGCGCCGACACTCGTTGGCAGGTTCGCCTTCGCGCTTCGCGCTTCGGCGGAATGTGCGCCGGATCGCCAACATTTCAACGTGAGGGCCAGGGACGTCGCGAGGACGAGCGCGCCCACCGCGACGTGGGCCGTCACGGTGACGAGCCGGCTCGCGGGCACGTCCAGCGCCCGGACGGCGCCGCCGCTTGTGGCCGACCAGGAAGAGAGGCCGAGGATCACCTGGACGGCGAGGAGGAACATCAAGAAGTGGCCGCCCGACTTCATCGTCGTGGTCATCAACCTCGAGGAGAACACGGTCGCGAACAGCAGAACGAGCACCGCGCCCGCGAGGTGGACGGC
>DASTON010000150.1:0-3325 GCA_035762525.1 Planctomycetota bacterium
GTCGCCGTTCCGCCCACCTTACGGAACGTGGAGGCTTTCACGCGTCCCTGCAGGAATCCCTGGATCTCCTCGGGGGGGACGGCGAAGGCCGTCGTCGTGCCCATGACCTTCAAGTTCAGCACGCCGAGGACGCGGCCGTCCGCGGTTACGAGCGGGCCGCCGCTGTTGCCGGGATTGACCTCGCCGGCGATCTGCACCGCCGCCATTTCGCCCGCCGCGTTCCGGCGGATGCTCGTGACCGAGGACTTCGAAACGCTGATCTCGGGGTTCTTGGCGCCCGAGGCGAGCATCGCGCCGAACGGGAAGCCCGCGGCGAATACCGTCTCGGTCTCCTTGACTTCGGTCCTTTTTCCCAGCTCGAGGACTGCCGGCAGTTTGGGGGAGTTGCGAACGATCAGGCAGGCGATGTCCCGGCTGGGATCGGTCGCCACGACGCGCGCGGTGAGGCTCATTTCCTGGGACGTGCCGCTCCAGAAGACGACCTTCACCGTGGGCGCGGTCCCGACGACGTGCTCGCACGTCATGATGTAGCCCGTCGCGCCGCGCTTGAGGAACAGGAAGCCGGATCCGGTGCCCCGGGGGCGGCCGCCTTCCTCCACGACGACGTAGACCGTCGCGGATTTCAGCTTGTCCAGGAGCTCGGTCTTCAGCTCCTGTGGGGCGAGCAGCGGGAGAAAAGCGAGCGCCCCGGCGAGCGTTCGAAGCATGGGCGATAGTCTAAGCGCGGTTCCAAATGATCTCAACGACTAGACGCCGGGCCCTGGCGTTATACTCCTCGTTCCCGATGAAACCCAATATTCCCCTCGTCCTCGGCGCCGGCGTGGTGGTCGCGGGCCTGGCCGTGCTCGTCCTCTGGCAGCCCGAGCCCCAGGCCAAGGACCTGGCCGCGCCCGCCGTCGAGCGGCTGCGCGCCGAGATGAAGGAAAAGGGGAAGCTCGAGGGGAAGGATTACATCTTCGACGAGCCGGCCATCCTTCGCCGCGACGACCAGGAGATGATTGTCCGCATCGACGTGAAGTACTCGACTCTCGAGGCGACCCAGGGGAGCCGCGAATACTACCGGCTCCTCCGGACGTCCGACGGCTGGGGTTTCGACAAGAACCTGAGGCGCCATTTCACCGACTTCGCCGAGCGCGAGCGCACGCCCGCCACCAGCCGCCTCGCGCAGCAGCTGGTCGAACGCTACCAGGCCTCCGTCGACATCCCCGGCGCCAACGTCCGGATCGCGTCCCGGCTCTCGGAGGGGAAGGAGACCGACCCGCCGGAGGAGCGGATCCTCGGCTACATCGACATCCTCTTCGTGGACCAGGGGGCCGAGAGCCGGTACGTCGAGAAGTACACGCTGAGAAAGGGAGTCTGGACGATGGAGGGCACCCGGGGCCAGCTCTTCGACCGGGGGCCCCGCACGCCGCCGCGATGATCGACGTCGACGCCATCACGTTCGACTGCTACGGGACCCTGATCGACTGGGACCGCGGCCTCCGGCAATTCCTCACGCGGCTGCTCATCGCCAAGAGGGTCTCGGTGCCCTCCGATGAGTTGCACCAGGTGTGGGAGAAGACCCAGTTCGCGATGCTGACCCGGCCCTACCAGCGGTACCGCGTCATCCTGGCGCATTCCCTCGAGGAATCCCTGCGCCGGTTCAAGGTCTCGTACGACGTGAACGACGGGCCGCACCTGGCCCACGCGATGGGGTCGTGGCGGCCGTACAAGGACGTGGCGGAGGGCCTCGCGCGCCTCAAGAAGAAGTTCAAGCTGGGCATCGTCTCGAACACCGACCGCGACATCATGGCCCGCACGCTCACCTACTTCGGGACGGAGATGGACGTGGTCGTCGTCGCGGAGGACGTGCGGGCCTACAAGCCGGGCACGAAGGGATTCGAGGAGGTGTTGACCCGGCTGGAGCTTCCGCCGAGCCGCGTCCTGCACGCCGCGTTCGGAGTCGCCTACGACCTGGGCCCCGCGCGTCAAATGGGGATGAAGCTCGCCTTCGTCCGCCGCGGCCAGATGGATCGGGTCAGCCCGGAGCCCGACATCGAAGTCGGATCTATCACGGAACTCGCCGACAAGCTGGGCGCCTGATCACCGATTTGCCCTCTGCCTTCTGCCCTCAGCCTTCGGAATCCGTTCATGACGTCGGACTTCGACTTCGGACTTCGCCCGTCGGACCTGGGACTTAGGACTCTTCGTCTTCGTCCTTGTCTTTGGACATCTGTCGTCGCGACTGCTAAAATGGACGTTTCATTCCTTCCCCTGAGGGTCGCACATGAAGGTCAAATGCGCTCGCGGGCCGCTCCATGAGGCCTTCCAGCTCGCCTCGACGGTCGTCCCCCAGCGCAGCACCATCCCCGCGGTCACGAACGTCAAGCTCGCCGCGTCGGGCTCGGGCAAGAACGCCCAGCTGGAGCTGTCGTGCACCGATCTCGAGTTCGGCCTGAAGGTGCGGATCCCCGCGATCGAGGTGAAGGAAGAGGGCGCCGTCGTGCTTCCCGCGGCGCGCATGTCGGGCATCCTGCGCGAGGCGGGCGACTCGGACATCGTCATCGATTCCGACGGCACGCTCGCCCACATCAAGGCGTCGGGCGCGTCCTTCAAGGTCGTCGGCATCGACCCCGCCGACTTTCCCGCGGTCCCCGGCTTCGAGGAGAAGGGGGCGCTGCAGGTCGACACGAAGGACCTGGGCGAGATGATCCGCCGCACGCAGTTCGCCGTGTCGAGCGAGGTCGTCCGGTACGCGCTCACGGGCCAGCTCTTCGAGATCCACGGCAAGGAGCTGCGGATGGTCGCGAGCGACGGCAAGCGCCTCGCGTACATCCGGAGCCGCGGCGCGGGCAAGGGCGGCGACGCGAAGAACGTCCGCGTCATCGTGCCGACGAAGACGATGAGCCTCCTCGACCGCCTCCTCACCGACGAGGACGAGTCGGTGTGGCTCCACGTCGAGGAGACGCAGATCCGCCTGAAGACGTCGCGCGCGATGATCTTCTCGCGCCTCATCGACGGGAATTTCCCCGACTACGAGGCGGTGATCCCGAACGACCGCGACAAGAAGGTCACGCTGGAGCGCGAGGCGCTGCACGCGGCGGTTCGGAAGGCGTCGCTCATGACGACCGACAAGACGCGCGCGGTGAAATTCACCTTCGCGAAGGGCAAGTTGACGCTCTTCACGAGGACGCAGGACGTCGGCGAGGCGAACGTCGAGGTGCCGATCGACTACCGGGGCGAGGAGATGGA
The DNA here is from genome assembly GCA_035762525.1 of Planctomycetota bacterium. GTDB lineage: Bacteria > Planctomycetota > MHYJ01 > MHYJ01 > JACPRB01 > DASRJF01. Next base: position 3,232 of record DASTON010000150.1, read on the forward strand.
CGTCACGTTCAATCCGGATTACGTCGTCGATTATCTCAAGGTCGTGCCCGACGAAACCGTCGAGCTTCACCTGAAGGACCGGACGTCGGCGGGG
>DASTON010000151.1:0-4598 GCA_035762525.1 Planctomycetota bacterium
CCCCGGGGCCCGCCGACCGTTGTGATAAGTGATTGCGGCATTCTAGGGTAGCCCGATCCCGCGCCTCAACGACTCTGCCGTTTGGGCACGGGAGGGGCGCTCGCGGGGGCGCCCATTAGCACTCTTAGATATAGAGCGCTAACTTTATCTCGTGGCTTTGCAACAGGTTACATTGCCGCATCGCGCGCTGCGCCAAATGGCGGCACGCCGATTGCGATACACTGCCTCCGGGCCGGGGGCTCTCCCTACCTCCGCTGCCCATCTGTCACGCCACGATCGAAACGAAATCCGAACCAAGGAGCAGGAGTTCCATGGCCACGAACGTGAAGCCTCTATCGGATCGCATCCTCGTGCGTCGCCTCGAGGAGCCTGAAGTGAAGCGCGGCGGGATCATCATCCCGGACACCGCGAAGGAGAAGCCGCAGCAGGGCGAGGTCATCGCCGTCGGACCGGGCCGCTTCGAGGACGGCAAGCGCATTCCGCTCGACGTCAAGAAGGGCGACAAGGTCCTCATGGGCAAGTACTCGGGCAGCGAAGTGAAGATCGACGGCACCGACTACATCATCATCCGCGAGGACGAAATCCTCGCCATCGTCGGCTGAGCCGCGCCGCGACCCGAAACGAACCGACCTCCAGCACTGTAAGGAGTGACTGAAACGATGGCTGCGAAGGAAATCATTTTCGACGAGAAGGCCCGGCAGGCCATTTTGAGCGGCGTGCAGACGCTGGCCAAGGCGGTCAAGGTGACCCTTGGACCGCGCGGCCGCAACGTGGTGCTCGACAAGAAGTGGGGCTCCCCCACGATCACCAAGGACGGCGTGACCGTCGCCAAGGAGATCGAGCTCGAGGACCGTTACGAGAACATGGGCGCGCAGATGGTGCGCGAGGTCGCCACGAAGACGTCGGACGTCGCGGGCGACGGCACCACGACGGCGACCGTCCTGGCGGAGGCGATCTTCCGCGAAGGGCTCCGCAACGTCACGGCCGGCTCGAACCCGATGGGCATCAAGCGCGGGATCGACAAGGCGGTGAAGGCGGTCGTGGAGGACCTGAAGAAGCTCTCCAAGACCGTGAAGGATCCGAAGGAGATCATGCAGGTCGCGACCATCTCGGCCAACGGCGACGAGGAGATCGGCAAGATCATCGCGGACGCCATGGAGAAGGTGGGCAAGGACGGCACGATCACGGTCGAGGAAGCCCGCTCCATCGACACCACGCTCGACACCGTCGAGGGGATGCAGTTCGACAAGGGCTACATCTCGCCCTACTTCGTGACCGACAAGGAAGGCATGGAGGCCGTCCTCGAGGACGCCTACATCCTCATCTACGAGAAGAAGCTCTCCAACATGAAGGACCTCCTCCCGGTGCTCGAGAAGGTCGCGCAGAAGGGCAAGCCCTTCCTCGTGATCGCCGAGGACGTCGAGGGTGAGGCGCTCGCCACGCTGGTCGTGAACAAGCTCCGCGGCACCCTCTCGGCCTGCGCCGTGAAGGCTCCGGGCTTCGGCGACCGCCGCAAGGCGATGCTCGAGGACATCGCGGTCCTCACCGCCGGCAAGCTGATCACGGAAGATCTCGGCATCAAGCTCGAGAACGTGAAGATCGAGGACCTCGGCCGCGCGAAGCGCGTCACGATCGACAAGGACAACACGACGATCGTCGAGGGCGCCGGCAAGCACAGCGACATCGTGGGCCGGATCGCGGTCATCAAGAAGCAGATCGAGGACACGACGTCGGACTACGACAAGGAGAAGCTGCAGGAGCGTCTCGCGAAGCTCGCGGGCGGCGTGGCGGTCATCAACGTCGGCGCGGCCACCGAGACCGAGATGAAGGAGAAGAAGGCGCGCGTGGAGGACGCCCTCCATGCGACGCGCGCGGCCGTCGAAGAGGGGATCGTCCCCGGCGGCGGCGTGGCGCTCCTTCGCTGCAGCCCCGCGGTCGACAAGCTCGCGCTCACGGGCGACGAGCTGATCGGCGCGAACATCGTGAAGCGCGCGCTCGAGGAGCCGCTCCGCCAGATCGTGAACAACGCGGGGCTCGAAGGCTCGGTCATCGTCGAGCACGTGAAGAAGGAGAAGAAGGCCGTCGGCTTCAACGCCTCCACGGAGGTCTACGAGGATCTCTTCGAGGCGGGCGTCGTCGATCCGACGAAGGTGACGCGCACGGCGCTGCAGAACGCGTCGTCGGTGGCGGCCCTGCTCCTGACCACCGAAGCGCTCGTCACCGAGATTCCGGAGAAGAAGAAGCCGGCCGCGATGCCTCCGGGCGGCGGCGGCGGCGGCTACGACGACATGTACTAGTCGCCGGCCGCGCCGTGCCGAGGCGTTCTCCGCCGGTGAGGGGGAGCGTCGAGGAGGTTTCAGATAGAGCGACGGGGTGGAGCGCGGTGACGCTCCACCCCGTTCGCGTTCAGGGCCGGTATCCGTTACGATCTGAAGGCGACGCACGAGCCGGCTCGGGGAGGGTTTCATGCCCATCAAGCGCACGACCCATCGGAGTTCGTCCGGGAAGAAGCTCTACGCGGTCCGCGATTCCAAGGGCCGCTTCAAGGACATCCAGACCTACGAGCGCGCCCACCGGGCCGACCTGAAGCGCAAGTCCAAGTCGGAACTGGGGAAGTAGCCGGCCGGATCCGCGGGCGGCGGCCGGCGAGTCGAAGGAGAGTTCCACCATGGACGAGAAGCGGCTCCAGAGATACGAAACCACCGAGATCGTCGTCACGTTCGATCCGAACGTCTGCACCCACTCGGGGAACTGCGTGCGCGGCCTTCCGGCCGTCTTCGACGTCCGACGGAAGCGATGGGTGGCGCCCGAGGCGGCCTCGGCCGCGGAGGTCGCCGCGCAGATCGAGCGATGCCCGTCGGGGGCGCTCCAGTACCAACTGAAACCGAAGGGGTGAGCGGCCGGGCCCCGATCCCGGACCCCGATCCCGGGCCTCGCCGCCGCGGCCCTGCCGCCGCGTCCAACGTCCGCTACTTCGCCACCTGCTCGAAGAGCGTCTTCACCAACCCGTCCATCGATTCGCGGAAGAACTCGAGGTTCTCCTTGTCGGTCCCCGCGAACTCCTGCGCGTAGATCTCGGTGTTCACCGACTTCCGGACGTCCTCCAGCTTCGCCGAGAGCGACCCGCGGCGCCTCACCTCCCGCACCACCTGGTCGCGCACGTCCTTCATGACCTCGATCGTTCGCTGGAGGAACGCCTTGTCCTGCATCGGCGCTCCGTGTCCCGGCACGATGGCGAGCGCGTCGAACGCGGCCAATCGCTCCAGCGTCTCGATCTGCTCGTACGGGTACCCGGCGAAGAAGTAGGGCACGGGCGTCGCGAGCAGATCGCCCGCCACGAGCACGCGTTCGCGCGGCAGGTAGGCGACGATGTCGCCCGAGGAGTGTCCCCGCCCGAGAAATCGCAACTGCACGACCCGGTTCCCGAGATCGATCGTCATGGCGTCGGAGAAGGTAATCTGGGGGTAGCGCGGCTCGTAGCGGTCGAATTCCCGGAGCGCGGCGCGGCGTCCCGCCAGTTCCTCCACCGCAGCGCGCCGGTCTGCGTCGCGGAGCTTCTTCCCGTCCTCCCCTTTGCCGCTCTTCACGCGCGCCTCGAGCGCCGCCACCCGCGCTCGGTACCGCGCGAGGTTCGGCACGTCGAATCCTTCCTCGAGCTCGGGCGTCGCCGTGTGCCCGATGATGGAGAGGCCCGGGTACGCTTCGGCGTACGTCGCGTTTCCTCGGACGTGATCGGGGTGCCAGTGCGTGTTCACGAGGTAGCGGACCGGCTTGTCGCTCCACTCTCGGATCTGCGCGATGTCCTCCCGCGCGCTCGACGGGAGATAGCCCGAGTCGATTACGAGCACGTCCCGGTCGCCGATCACCACCGTCGTGTTTCCCTGGGGATTCGTATCGGGTCCGTCCCTGTGCCGGATCACGTAGACGCCGTCCGCGATCTCGGAGGTCGAGCGTTCGCGCGTGGTGACGGATCGGTTCGGGGCGGGGGCGCCTGGCGCGTCCGCGCCGACCGCCGGGCGGGGCGATCCGAAGAGTGCGGGAAGCGCAAGCAGGGAGAGGAGGAAGGCGGAGCTGGGAGCACGGCTAACTCGATTCATTGCTTGCCCTTTCCGGGATGGGTCACCAGGTGGGGAAATTGGCGCGCGCCCATATCACAGCCCCGCGGCGCCCTGTTCCTACCCTGCACGATTCCAACCGGTTATGCGCCTGACATCTTGCGCGTTGCCGTGGCGTGAGACTTGCGTGAACATTATGTGAACTCGGAATCCTACTCTCGCTCTGGCCGGAGGACGCCATGCCCCGCACAATTGGACCACACCCTGGCCGGAAAGCGTTGGCCGTCGCGTTCGCGATCGCCGCCGCCTTCGTAGTCTCCGGCCTCGTCGCCCGCTCCCACGAAGCCGAGTACTCCAAGCCCGAACGGACGGCCGCGCAGGTCGCCGCCACGACGACGCAGCCCGCCGCTCCCGCCGCTCCGGGTCCGTCGGTCGCATCCGCTCAACCCGCCGCGCCCGCTCGGCCCGCCGCGACCGCTCCGGCCGCCGCGACCGCTCCGCCCGCCGCGACCACCACGACCGATCCCTACGCCGCGGCCGGCA
>DASTON010000152.1:0-2271 GCA_035762525.1 Planctomycetota bacterium
CCTCGAGCCCTTCGAACTGCTTGCCCAGCTCCGCCAGCATCGCCTGAAGCTCGGGAGACTTGCCGTCCGCGCCCGCCTTGCCGAGCTCCCCCTTCGCCTTTTCGATCTTGGCCTTCAGCTCCTCGACCTTCTTGTCGAGCTCCTCGGCGCGGCGCGCGGCTTCCTCGCCGGCCGCGCTCGCGGCGCCGCCCTCGCCCTTCCTGAAGAGCGGGGACTGGAGTCCGGCCTCCTGCGCCATCTCCTTGCGGCGCTCCCGGACCTTGTCCTCGAGCTTGGAGAGCTTGGTGAGCGCGTCCGCCTGGTTCATCTCCGACTTCCGCATGTCCTCGGAGATCTGGCGCATCGCCTGCGCGAGCTCCTTCAGCTCCGGAAGGTCGCGCTCGGTCGCCTTGCTCTCGAGATCGAACGCCCGGCGGCGGAGGGCCGACGACTCCTCCTTGCGGATCGGCGCGGGTACGACGGCGGATTCCTGGGCGTCCAGTTTCGGCAGGATCGAGCCGGCGGCCGTGAAGTTCGGAAGCGCCAGCGACGCGACGAAGACGAGCGGCGGAACGGCGGGCCACCAGCCGCGCCGGACGGGGGCCAGCGGGATCTGGCCGGGATCGGCCGACGCCGCGACGCGCGACGCGTCCTCGAGGACCGCGACTTCCGCCGGCGTGGTCGCCGACCTCACGAGCAGCGCCGTCGAGAGGCGTTCACGGAGCCCCGAGGCCTGGTCGAGCGCGAGGGCGGCCGTGCGGATCGAGGGACGCGAAGAGACGGCGTGCACGGCCGCGGAGATGAGCCCCGCTCCGATGGCGCACAAGTACGTCACGAAGACCGGGAACCCGCCCGGGCGGACGATCCACGAGGCGATCGTCGCGACCGCGAGGGCGCCCGCCACGTGGTAGACCGCGAGCTGGCGGTACTCGCTCAGCATGAGGCGCGTCCGCGCCCGCCCGACCATCTTCAGGATCACATCCACGTCCGTTCTCCTACTCCATGACGGAATGAGCACTCCCCCCGTTGCCTGATCCGAATATCGAATTTCGAATCTCGAATCTCGGGTTCCTTCAAAGGTGCGTTTGAGGATCCCGAGATTCGAGATTCCAGATTCGAGATTCGAATTTCGAGGTTCGAGATTCTCCTCATCAACTTTTCTCCGCTTGTCCCCGGGCGACCTTCTCCAACCGCGCCGCCATCCACGCGACCATCACGAGCGAAAGCACGATGAGCGCCGAGGCGTGCGGGATCAGGACCGCGAACTGCCCGGACGCGTCGTTGGACTTCGCGCACGCGAGGAACGGGGAGACGAAATCGAGCCACTCGATCGCCGACGAGGGAATCCCCGGGAAGAACCGGATCAGGAACGTCCGCGCCAGCACCGGCCCCACGAAGAGCGCGAAGACCGTGAAGTAAGTCGAGATGGTCGCGGTCACCGTCGTGCGGCAGTAGAGCGACAGGGTCATGCCGAGCGCCACGCAGAACATCGCCGCGCTCCCGACCGAGATCGCGAGCGCCGGAATCTGGATGAAGTTGAGGCTCGAGAGGACGATCGCCACGAAGAAGAGGAACGTGTTGAGGAGCGTGAGCGCCCCCACGACCCGGAGGATCGCCAGGAACTTGCCCAGCACGATGTCGCGCCTCGGGATCAGCGTGAGGAGGAGCGATTCCATCGTGTGGAACTCGCGCTCCTGGCTGAACGTGGTCGTGGCGAGCGACGGCCCGACGATCATGACGTACGCGATGAGGAAGCAGAAGTACGGATACTCCGGGTGCGGCCCGACCGATTCCGGCGTGAACGCGAACGAGAGGACCCAGAGGAAGGCGCCGAGCGACGCGAGGACGCCGAATTGGATGACGAGCCGGACGAAGAGGGACCCCGACCCGTAGATCTCCGCCTGGAGCTCCTTGTCCCAGACGGGATTCACGCCGTCCTGGAGGGGATGGCGGCGGCGCGGCGGGGCGATCAGGTTGTCGGGCCACTGGTCGCGCGTGATGATCAGGCCGATCTGCTGGGACTGGTCCTCCTCCTCCATCGCCTTGCGCACGGGGCTGAACGGCTGCGTCATCCGGTAGCGGCTCAGCAGGTAGAGCGGGCCGACGAGGAGGATGACGAGGATCGCCATCGCGCTCACCGATTCCGCGGCGAAGAAGTTGAGGCCGGTGCCGTAGATCGACCAGAGCAGCAGCCCCGCCGCGCCCACGAGGAGGTAGCTGTTGATCACCGCCGTGTGCGTGCGATGGAAGTACGTCGAGCACGTGAGGCTGATGACGCCGTACAGGAGGGCC
>DASTON010000153.1:0-4008 GCA_035762525.1 Planctomycetota bacterium
GGTCGAGGAGAAGGCGGGGGTGGTCGCGGGGATCGTGGGCGCGATGGACCACCGGGTGACGGACGAGTGGCTCCCGATCCTGCGCGAGCTGACGGTCGTCGGCCGGGTCCGCCACGGCGACCGCGGGTGGGAGATCGGCCACGACGGGAAAGCGGGCCTGCTCTTCTCGATCCACGACCCCGCGGGGGCGGCGTTTCGGGAGTCGCTCAAGGGGTGGCTGGGGCTGGCGGTGTCGCTGATCGGCGCCGCGCTGCTGGTCGTCCTCTTCGCCAGGCTGGGATGAGGAACAATACCGAGTTTTTCCTCCTGATCGTCGCCCTCGTGGGCGGAGTCCTGGGCGTCGCCCTTCTCTGGTACAGCCTGCAGAGCCTGCTCCAGGCGCGGCTCCTCTGGCGCTGGCGCCATCCGTCGCTCGACGGCCTGTCGGGGCGGCGCGCGGCGATGCGCGGCGCGGTGCGGGTGGACGAAGTCCTGCACGTGTCGCCCATCGGCGACTGCCTGTGGCATCGCGAGGTCGTGACCGTCCGTCGGGGCAAGAGCAGTTCGAAGGAGTCGGACATCTCCCAGATGGCCGGCTTCGTCCTCCTCGTCGACGGGCGCGAATACCGGCTGCCCGATCTGCCGACCGAGGTGCATGGAGGGGAATCGAGCACGTCTTACGACGACTGGGAAATCGGGCACCTGCTCTGGAGCGGGCGGAGGTCCTATTCGAACCGGTGGCTTCCGGTGACGGACCACCTGACGGTCGTCGGCCAGATCCGCCGGTCGGGCCGGCGGTGGGAGATCGCGAAGGACCCGGTGGCGGGCCTGCTCTTTTCCCCCGAGCCGCCGGTGAAGGCGGCGCTGCGGGAGTTCGTGAAGGGAGCGCTTGGCGTCGCGGTGGCGATCTTCGGGATCGGCCTCCTCATTTGGGGGCTGGCTTGGTTCCGATGAAGACGTCGCGCCCGCCGTTGTCGCGCACGCGGATGGCGCGGAATCCCGCGTCGCGCAGGATCCGCATCCACGTCGCGCGCGGGAAGAGGGTGAACTTGAAGCGCTCGACCACGCCGCGCATCACTCCGGGCTTGGGACCGATCATGTAGTACGCGAGCGTCGATTCTCCTGGGACATCCCAACCCAGCCACCGGACTTCGCGCCCGCCCTTCCGCGAACCGCCCGACTCGGCGGCCGGCCGGAACGTGTCGCGGACGTAGTCGGGGGCGAAGAGCGCGACGCCTCCCTCGCGCAGGTGGGCGAACGCGGTCGCGACGGCGTCCCGCAGGTCGCGCTCGGTCGCCATGTGCATGATTGCGTCGTGGATGAAGACCGCGTCGAAGGTGCGGCCGAGCCGGATCGACCGCATGTCGCCCACCGCGTGTTCGCACTCCGGGTTGAGCCGGCGGCTCGCGCGGAGCATCGCGGGCGAGAGGTCGACGAGCGTCATCCGGAAGCGGCGCTTGAGGTGGCTGGCGTTGTGGCCGCCGCCGCTGCCGAGCTCAAGAAGCGTGCGGGGCCTGGGTTTCGCGTATCGGAAAATCAGCTGCGCGTAGCGCGCCGCTTCGCGGCGGTACTCCGACGGCGGCGTCAGGAGCCGGAACCAGTCCGCGAATTCGCCGTAGAGCTTCACTTCCCCGCGGCGGTCTTCCCGTTCTCCCTCAAGTAGAGCCAGACGGACCCGCGCGGGGTCGAGCGGGGCTCGAGTTTGGAAAGCTCCTGGTAGATCGGCTGCAGCAGCTTCTGGATCTCCTGCGCGCGCGCGTCCTTCTGCCATTCGTCCTTGAGTTTTGAGTAGATCTTCGAGAACTCCTCGTTCAGCTCCTTCTGGCTCTTCTTCAGCTCGTCGCGCCGGGCGATCTGCTCGTCCGTGAGCTTGAGCGCGGGCGCGGACTCGTACCAGATGTCGCCCACGAGCAGGTCCATCTTGCCGTCGCCGTTCCAGTCCTCGATCGCGACCTTGGTCCGGTTGCCCGGCGCCTCGGGCGCGCCGCCGTGCGCGACGGGATTGCCGTAGCCGCCCTTGGATTTCGAAAGGATCTGGACGCCGGCCGCGTATTCGGGCTGGCCCTTCTTCCCGGTGTTCCGGAACCACGTCACGGAGCCGTCGCTGGCGCCGACGACGAGGTCGATCTTGCCGTCGCCGTCCCAGTCACGCGCGACGGGCCCGGCGTCGCCGTCGACTTTCAATCCCACGCCGGCGGCCATCACCGGAATCTGGCCGTGGAACGAGTACTTCTTTGCGGTCCCGACGTTGGGGATCAGGATGACGCGGCCCTCGATGTTGCCGATGAGGATGTCGAGGTCGCCGTCGTCGTCGAAGTCGAGGACGCACGGGACGGAGGCGAGGGAGGCCATCTCGTGCTTGTCTTTCGATTTCCACGGCGGCCCGGCGTTTACGGGCCGGCCGTCGGCGGCCTGGAGGATTTCGGGCGCGGCGAACGAGCCCTTCGCGAGGCCCTTGATGAAGTAGAGGTCGCCGGGCCAGTAGGAGCCGGTGAGGAGGTCGTCGATGCCGTCGCCGTCGAGGTCCGCAACCTGCGGGGTGAAGCCGACGCATCAGCCGGTCGGCGTGGTGACGACTTTCCCGTCGGCCTTAAGGAATTCCTCGGGGCCGAACTTGGGCTCCTTGTTGGTGCCGATGTTCTTGAAGATCTTCAGCTTGCCGCCGCCGAACTGGCCGACGAGGAGGTCGCGCTTGCCGTCGCCGTCGAAGTCGTAGAGGGCGGGCGTGGCGTGGCCGACTTCGGTGTCGATGGGTTTCCCGTCGGCCTCGAGGCGGACGGGTTTGCTCAGCTCCTGCGCGAAGGCGGCGGGAGCGGCGAGGAGCGTGGCGATGGCGGCGGCGAGAAGGCGCATATCAATCCTCCAAGGCTGAATGGGTACAGTATAGCCCGCGATGGGTGAAGAACGTCCAACGGTGGCGCGGGGCGAGAAGGTCTGCCCCGCGTGCGGCGGGAAACTCGTCCCGATCATGTACGGCCTGCCCTCCTCGGAGGGATTTCAAGCGGCCGAGCGGGGCGAGTACGTCCTCGGCGGCTGCATCGTGTCGGGGGACGATCCGCAGTTCGAGTGCGCCGCCTGCCACGAGCAGTATTACGTGGAGAAGCCGTGACTCTTCTGCTTGCGCTCCTGCTGCTCTCGCCCCAGGAAGACGTCGCGAAGCTCGTCGAGAAACTCAGGTCGGAGAGCCTCGAGGCGCGCGACGAGGCGACGCGTAAGCTCAAGGAGCTCGGCCGGGCCGCCAAGGCGGAGCTCGAAAAAGCGTCGAAGGATCCCGACGCCGGTTTCGCCACGCGCGCGCAGGTCCTTCTCGAGCGCCTTCGGCTGATGGACACCCTGTCGCAAGACCTCCAAAGGGCCCTCCCGGGGATTGCGGATACGCTCGCGTTCGGCACCGACCGCGACTGGACAAAGGCGTTGATCCAAGCGGAGGAGCTCCTGCGCCCGCAAAGCCGGCTTCCCCTGGTCAAGCGTGCTGAACTTGATCTCTTGGCATTGCGGGCCGCGCGGGGCGCCGAGTCCGCGGAGGACCGGAAGGCGATCTGCCGAATTGTCCGGGATCGCCGGCTCGCGTCGGCCATGCCGGAGCTCGTCCGGTACCTTGACGATCCCGACAGGGAGGTTCTCGACGACACCGTCGAGATCTTGCAGAGAATTCCGTGCGCCGAAGGCCCCCGCCGCCTGCGGGAAAGGACGAGAAGCGAAATTCCGGAGATGCGCGCGGAGGCGATCCAATTCCTGAGGGACCTGCGCTGTCGCGAGGCCGCCGCCGACGCGGTTCGCCTGATCGCAGATTCCGATGCCGAAGTGCGCGGATCGGCGGCATCCGCGCTCGCCCCGCTCGTCGGCAAGGAAGCCGCGACCGAGCTGAACAGGCTCTTGAAGGACACGGACGACGAAGTACGCCGATACGCGATCTGGGGGCTGCTCGAACTCTATGAGAAAACGTCCGGTCCCGATCTCGTGAAGCTGCTCGACGATCCCGAACAGATCGTGCGCCGCACGGCCGCCTACGCGCTCGGCGAATTGAGG
>DASTON010000154.1:0-4144 GCA_035762525.1 Planctomycetota bacterium
GTTCGCGATGGAGGTCGTGCCCGCCCACCATCGCGCCCTCACGAGCGGGCTCCGCGAGATCTCCTGGAGCGGCACGTTCCTGCTCGGGACCTCGACGGGAGGATGGATCATCGAGAACGTCCGGCTGCTCGGCGACGGATACACGCTCACGATGCTGGCCACGATCGTCCTGTACATCGCGGGCAGCGCGATCTTCTGGGCGTTTTGGAGAAAATCGCATGTCTTGAAACCCGGCGCCGCGCCCGCGCCGCTGGAACCGGCCGAAGTTGCGCCCTAGGTGAGTTTCCAATTTCGGGATTCTTCATTCGTGATTCTTGATTCTTAATTCTTGATTCTTGATTCTTGATTCTTGATTCCCCATTCCCCATTCCCGGTTTTATAATCTTCGCACTATGAAACTTGCATTTGGATTCGCGATCGTCGCCCTCCTGATCGCTCCGGCGCAGGATGAGAACTGGCTGGAAGAGCTCAGGAAGATGGACGACCAGGTCAACGCGGTCCACGGGCCGCTCTACGTGCTCCGGTCGCTGCGCCAGGAGATGCAGCGCGCGCTCAAGGCGCTCGACGAGTCGCGTCTCGACGCGGTCGACCGCCACCTGCTCCGGCTCGCCCACGTCTCGCGCCCCTACAACGAGAACCACGCGAACCAGATCGTCGCCCTCGCCATCGCCCTGCGCGGCGAAACCCGGTCCGACGGCGCGGCGCTCGTCGCCGCGGTGGCGGAGGATCTCAAGCAGGGCCGGACGAAGGAGGCGCAGGCGCGGGTCGACGAGGCGCTCAAGGCGCCGTTCCTGGCGACCACCCATCGCGCGGAGATCGAGCGGCTGAACGCGTGGGTGAAGAAGGCGCCAGATTCGAAGGCGCTGGAAGCCGAGCTTGCCCGCTGGACCGCCCTCATGCCCCCGGGCTACGCGCTCGCCTGCGCTGCGTGCGGATCGAAAGGCGAGGCGGACTGCACGCTCTGCTCGACGGGGCTCGTGATGCAATCCTGCCGCACGTGCTCCGGAAAAGGCTTGGGCGCGTGCGCCTTGTGCGCCGGCAAGTCGAAGCTGAGTCACGGGGGCTTCGCGGGCGACATCATCCTCCGGATCGACAAGTTGTTCCGGTACAAAGTGGCCGGTGAGAAAGGCATCCGGAGGGTCGATCCCCAGCGGATTTTCTGGAATCTCACGCCGTGCGGAGGGAAGGGACGGGTGCGCCTGAAAGCCTATTCCGTCTACTTCGATCCCAAGCTGAAGGCCGACCCCCCCGTCGACCTCATGATTCCGTGCACCGAGATCTTCGCGCAGATGAAGGCGAACGTCTTCAACGGCAAGGCGAAGATCTTCGCGCACCCGAAGGAAGACAAGAACGAGATGACCGTCGAGCAGGCGCAGCGCTTCTTCGAGGAGTACGAAAAGTGCGAGGCGGGGAAGCTCGCGTGCGACTCCTGCGACGGGAAGGGCCAGGGGATGTGCCGCCCGTGCACGGGGAAGGGCCTGCGCCTCGGCCCGTGCTCCGGTTGCGCCGGGGCGGGCGCCGCGGGGTGCTCCACGTGCAAGGTGTCGGGCGATTCGTCGTGGCTCGCGGCCAAGGTCGAACCCAAGCGCCTCGGCGTCATGGGCAAGTGTCTCGACGCGCACGTGCGGGCCCTCCAGGTCTGGCAGGACAAGCGGTCGGTGGCGCGCGCGCGGCGCGAGCAGGTGCGCGGGCAGCTGGTCGACGCGAGAAAGGGGATCGAGCCGGACGCGAAGCTGACGACGGACTTCGTCAACGTGAAGTGCGACAAGTGCGCCGGAAGGGGCGGGGCGTGCGAGGCCTGCTGGGGCGTGGGCCGTCGCGAGTACTTCGCCGGCACCCCGGTGCACGACAAGTACTTGAAGGTGAAGAAACTCGAGGAGCAATTCGCGCTCCTGTCGAGGGCGTCGCTGGGCGTGAGCTCGGACGAGATCCAGCTCGTCATCAAGGACGAGTACATCGACAGCGGATTCCAGCTGCCGAAGGCCGCGGAAGTTCCGCCTCCGCCGCCTCCCAAGCCCGGCGTGGGCAGCGGGATCGGCGGCAAGATCGCGGACCTGCCGCAGGAGCTGCGCGACGCGATCGCGAAGGCGGACCAGCTGCACCAGGACGGCAAGAAGTCGTACGACCTTGCGGTCGCCGCCGGCGACGACAACGAGAAGCGGAAAGCTGAGGCGGTGAGGGCGAAGGACTGCTTCAAGCAGGCGGCGGAGCTCTACGGCAAGACGCTGGAGACGCTGGACGAGCAGGGGATCAACACGCCGGCCGAGCTGAACGAGAAGTACAACCTGAACCTGCAGGCGCTGAAGCTCGCCCGCAATATGGCTTTTTAGAAGCCTCGTGTAATCCGGATACCGGGAGGTTTCTCGGCCGGTGGCTCCGACGCTTTCGCGGCGGGAATCGTCGCCACCTTCTTCGTTTCAGGAGGCGGTCCCCCGGCGGGCACGGCAGGCACCTTCGTGGACGACGCGCCCGACGTGATTCCTCGCAGGATCATCTTCAGCTCGTTCGGGTTCTGGGTCGTCGCCGCCGCCTCCTCCTCCGTGATCGATCCGTCGAGCACCAGCTTCGCCAGCGCCTGGTTGAACGTCTGCATCCGGTAGTAATCGCCCGACTTCATCGCGGCCTCGATCTCGCGGATCTTCCCCTGCGCAATGAGGTCGCGCACGTTGGGGGTGTTGATCAGGATCTCCATCGCGGCGACGCGCCCGCCGCCGCTCGCCCGCCGCAGGAGGCGCTGGCTGATGATCGCGTGCAGGGTCATCGAGAGCATCGAGCGCATGTGGTCGCGCGCGTCCGCGGGGAACGTTTCGATGATGCGGTCGATCGTCTGTTTCGCGTCGTTCGTGTGGAGCGTCGAGAGGACGAGGTGGCCCGTCTCCGCGGCGTGCATCGCGGTCTCGATCGTCTCCCGGTCGCGCAGTTCGCCGAGCAGGATCACGTCGGGATCCTGGCGCAGGATGCGCCTGAGCCCCTCGTGGAGCGTCGCGACGTCGGTGCCGAGCTGGCGCTGCGTCACCTCGCACTTTGCGTCGGTGTAGACGAACTCGATGGGGTCCTCGAGCGTGATGATGTGCAGGGGCGTCGTCTGGTTGAGGTGCTCGATCATGCACGCGAGCGTCGTCGACTTCCCGCTGCCGGTGGGGCCGGTGACGAGGATGAGGCCCTGCGGCGCCGTGAGGAGGTCCTTGATCGCGGGCGGCATGTTGAGGCTGTCGAGCGTCGGGACCTTGAGGGGGACCGCGCGCGCGATCACGCCGAACTGGCCCATCCGGCGGAACGCGTTGACGCGGAAGCGCGCGAGGTCGGGCACGGAGTACGCGGCGTCGGTCTCGCCGTCGGCCTGGAGCTTCGTCCATCCGGCGGCGCCGAGCATCTGCTTGAGGGCCGTCTCGATGTCGGCCTCGGTGAGCGGCTCTGCCTCGGTGGGGACGATCTCCCCCGCGAGTCGCATGAGGGGCGGCCGCCCGATCTTCAGGTGGAGGTCGGAGCCGCGCCGCTGGATCAGGTCGTGGAGCAAGGCGTTGATGTCGATCATCGGCGGTCTCCGATGAGGTTGACGATGGCGCCCGTCGCGCGGGCGATGCGTTCCAGGAGTTCGACCTCGTGCCGCGGCCACTCCGGGCTGTCGCGGCGGTTGAGGACTTCGAGGACGCCGGTGAGGTCGCCCTTGTGGAGGACGGGCACGGCGAGGAGCGAGGTGGTTTCGTAGCCGGCGATCTTGTGCCGCTCGCGCGAGAATTCCGGCTCCTTCTTGACGTCGCTGACCGCGACGGAGCGCCGGTCGCGCGCGACGACGCCCGGCATCCCGATCCCGGGGGGCAGCTTCATCCCCTTGACCTTGTCGGCGACCGGGCCGGTCGCGGCGACGACGGTCATCGTTCCGTCTTCCGCGGTGACGAGGAAGAGGCTCGACGCGTCGGCGGGGATCGCCTCGGTCACGATCGCGAGGATGTCCTGGAACGTGCGCCGCGGGTCGGAGAGATCCTGGAAGAGGTGGAGGACGCGGTCGAGGGCCGATTCGCGGACGCAGAGGCGGCCGTAGAGCTCCGAGAGGGCGTCCGGCATGTTGTCGATTATAGGGTTCGAATCACGAATCAAGAATCACGAATCATGGCTGGAGGAATCGGGTTCTTTCCTCGTGATT
>DASTON010000155.1:0-4465 GCA_035762525.1 Planctomycetota bacterium
GCCTTGCTGCGCTCCCGGCCGGACACGAGCGGGCACCTGAGGTGGGCGGATTCCGCGAACGTCACGAGCGCCGCCTCGTCGTCGTCGTGCATCGCCTGCAGCGCGCGGAGGATGGCGGAGGCGGCTTCTTCGATCCTGGGACGGCTGCGTCCGGGCGCGGGCTCGTTCATCGATCCCGACCGGTCGAGCGCGATCACGACCGCCGAGCGCTCGTCGGGAAAAGGCCAGAAGGGAAGCAGGTCTTCGACCGGCGTTCCGTTCCACCCGCCGAGGGCGAACGCGGACGAGCCGCCCGTCATGACGAGCCCGACGCCCTCCTCCCGGACGAGCCTCGCGAGGCGGTCCAAGTCCGCGCGTGAAAACGCGTCGGCGCGGACTCCTTGGAGGATGACGACATCCGCTTCGCTCGCGGAGGCGAGGTCCGGCCGGGGCGGACTCACGACGAGGACGCGCGGCGCCTCCGATTCGGCCAAGACAACCAGCGGTGACGAATCGTTTTCCGGACAGAGATCGGGGGGGCCGGCGAGCCGAAACTGGACCTCCGCGGGAGCGGCGAGCGTGAAGACCGCGTCCTGCCGTCCCGCTCCCGAGAATTCCAGGCGCCGCCGCTCCGCTCCCGCGACGAGTTCGCCTTGCCAGGGGCCGGTCGACTCCACGGTCACCCGTACTTGGACGCTCGATCCCGGCGCGGCCGACGCCGGGGCGTCGAGGGCGGCGATCGAAGCGTCGACGCCGCCGAGGGGCCCGAGGGGAAAGACGTGCACCGGGACGCGGATCCGCTCGACCGGCACGCGGCCGGTCGTGGCGCGGCCGTCGGAGAACAGGACGATCTCGCCCTCGCCGGCGAGGGCTCGAGCCGTATCGAGCGCCGCGGAGAGATCGGTCGACGAGCCGTCGACGCCCTCCAGCCGGACGTTGAAACTGGCTCTGGATACGGGGGTAAGGGGAACCAGGATCGACGGCTTCGAGGCGAACGCGACGAGCGCGACGAGATCGTCCGGCTTGAGCGTCGCGAGGTCATGCGTCGCGAGGCGCAGCGCGTCGTCGGGCGTGAACGACTCCGAGCCGGTCGTCTTCCGCGCCGAGGCGGAGACGTCGATGAGATAGACGCGCGTGCGGGGTCCGATTACAAGAAGGGGAGGGAGGTCGAAATAAGCCAGCGCGAGGAGCGCCAGGAGTCCGCCCCGGATCAGCCAGCGGACGATGCGCGTCATGACTTCATTCGTTCCGGGCGCGGCGGGCGAACCGCTTCCGCAGGAGGACGCGCGCCGGAAGCGCCATGCCGACGCCCGCGATGAACCCGCCGATGTGGGCGTACCACGCGACCCCCGTCCGTTCCATCCTGGCGAACAGCAGCTGCTCCACGAACCAGACGCCGATCCACAGGTACGCCGGCGTCGGCATGACCCCGAAAGGGAAAACGAGCATCTTCACGTTGTGGACGGGGAAAAAGAGAACGTAGGCGCCGAGGACTCCCGACACCGCGCCCGACGCCCCCAGCGTGGGGATGTCCGGGTTGGCTGTCGTGTAGACATGAAGCACCGCCGCCGAGACGCCGCACACCAGGTAGAAGACCAGGTACATGAAGTGGCCGAGCTTGTCCTCGACGTTGTCGCCGAAGATCCAGAGGAAGAGCATGTTGCCGAGGATGTGCAGGAGATTCGCGTGCATGAACATGCTGCTGAAGATGTCCTTCCACCACTCGGCGTTCGTCCAATCGACCTGGTTGGGAAAGAGGGCGTGGACGGAGATGTTCTCGACGAGGACGGGCTCTTCCAGGCACCACAGGTAGAAGAGGACGAGATTGAGGCCGATCAGGCCGAGGGTGACGACCGGAACCCTCTCACGCGGATTGTCATCGCCGATGGGGAGGAACACGGCTGCATTCTAGGGGCGAATTTCGAATTCCGAATCTCGAATCTCGGGTTCCTTCGACAAGCGTGTTGTAGGAATCCGAAATTCGAGATTCGAGATTCTAGATTCGGTTCCTAGGCTTCGTCTTCTTCGGCCGCCGCCGCGCGGGCGTCGCGCCGGCGCATCGACGCGGAGAGCTCCTTCTTCCGGAGGCGGATCGACTTGGGAGTGATTTCGAGCAACTCGTCCTCGGCAAGGTACTCGAGCGCCTCCTCGAGCGAGTAGATGCGCGGCGCCTGGAGGACGACCATCATGTCCGACGTGCTCGTCCGCATGTTCGAGAGGCGCTTCTTCTTCGCGACGTTGACGACGAGGTCCTTGTCCTTGCAGTGTTCGCCGACGATCATCCCTTCGTACACCTTCGTCCCGGGCGAGACGAAGAAGATGCCGCGGCTCTGGAGATTGTCGATCGCGTAGGACGCGGCCTCGCCTTTTTCCATCGCGATCAGCACGCCCGCGCCGCGGCCGGGCAGATCGCCCTTCCACGGTTCGTATCCTTCGTAGGACGAGTGGATCACGGCCTGGCCGCGCGTCGCCGAGAGCAGCTTGCTGTGGAGTCCCACGAGCCCGCGCGCCGGGATGCGGAAGAGCAGGTGGGTCCGCTCCTGTTTCTGGTCGACCTTCTCGACGATGCCGCGCCGCATGCCGAAGAGCTCGATGCACCGTCCGACGTACTCGTTGGGCACGTCGACGCTCGCGACCTCGACCGGCTCGCACAGCTCGCCCTTGATCTCCCGCGTGATCATCTCGGGCTTCGAGACCTGGAGCTCGAATCCCTCGCGGCGCATCGTCTCGAGGAGGATGCCGAGGTGGAGCAGGCCGCGGCCGCAGACGCGCCATTCGTCGGGCGAATTCGTCGGCTCGATCTTGAGCGCCACGTCGGAATACGTCTCGCGGTGGAGGCGGTCCCGGAGGTGGCGCGACGTGATGAACTTCCCCTCGGTCCCCGCGAAGGGGGAGTCGTTCACCATGAACATCATGGCGAGCGTCGGCTCCTCGATCTTCGTGAACGGGAGCGATTCCGGCTCGATGCCGCCCGCGATCGTGTCGCCGATGTCGACCTGCGGCAGCCCGACGACGCAGACGATTTCGCCGGCCGACGCGGTCTCGGTCTTCTCGCGCTTCAAATTGACGAACGTCTGGAGCTCGGCGATCTGGCCGTTGAGCTTCGAGCCGTCGCGCTTGAGGAGCGTCGCGGCCATGCCGTTGCGCGCGGTGCCGCGGACGATGCGGCCGATGGCCATGCGGCCGACGTAGTCGTTGTAGTCGATGTTGCAGACGCGGATCTGCAGGTCGCCCTCGGGTGAACCGCCGGGTGCCGGCACCCGCTTCACGATCGTCTCGAAGAGCGGTTCGAGCGTCGACCACGCGTCCTTCGGATGGAGCTTCGCCTGGCCCGTCCGCCCGATCGCGTAGACGACCGGGAAGTCCATCTGCTCGTCGGTCGCCTCGAGCTCCATGAAGAGGTAGAAGATCTCCTCGAGCACCTCGTGGTGGCGCTCCTCGGGCTTGTCCATCTTGTTGATGACGACGACGGGCTGGAGGCCCGCGGCGAGCGCCTTCCGGAGCACGAAGCGGGTCTGGGGCATCGGGCCGTCGGCGGCGTCGACGAGCAGGAGGGCGCCGTCGGCCATGCGGAGGACGCGCTCGACCTCGCCGCCGAAGTCCTGGTGGCCCGGGGTGTCGATGATGTTGATCTTCACGCCCTTGTAGACCACGGACGTGTTCTTGGCGAGGATCGTGATCCCGCGCTCGCGCTCGAGATCGTTCGAGTCCATCACGCAGTCGGTCAGCTCCTGGTTGGAGCGGAAGGCCCCCGTCTGGCGGAGCATGAAGTCGACCAGGGTCGTCTTGCCGTGGTCGACGTGGGCGATGATGGCGATGTTGCGAAGGTCAGGCATGGAAGGACGAGGATCGAATTTCGAGTCTCGAATTCCGAATCTCGGGATCCTTAAATGGGCTCGATGGAGGCACCCGAAATTCGATATTCGAAATTCGAGATTCGCAGATTGTAGCGGGACCGGGCCGGTTCATCAACCCCGGTGGTCTTTGGGGGGGCGCATGACGCATCACGCATCACGAATCACGGGGATCGCTCTACAAGCTCGTTTGAGGAACCCGTGATGCGTGATGCGTGATACGTGATGCGATCCTCAACCCCGGTTGTCGATGGGGACGTACGCGAGGTCGATCGATCCCGTGTAATTCGCGCGCGGGCGGATCAGGCGGTTGTGGCCCCACTGCTCGAGGATGTGGGCGGTCCAGCCGACGATGCGGCTCACGGCGAAGAGGGGCGTGAAGAGCTCCGTGGGAATGCCCATCACGTGGTAGGTCGACGCGGAGTAGAAGTCGACGTTGGGATAGACCTTCGTGTTCTGGCGGACGACGCGCTCGACCTCGCGCGAGATCTCGTACCACTTCGTGTCCCCGACCTGCTTGCCGAGTTTCTCCGACCAGCGGCGGAGCACCGTGGCGCGCGGATCCTCCGTGCGGTAGACCCGGTGGCCGAAGCCGGGGAGCTTCACCTTGCGCGAGAGGGCGTCGCGGACGT